>CAZMXF010000496.1:0-2234 GCA_964570015.1 uncultured Oscillospiraceae bacterium
AGATCATCGCGAAGGCTGACACCCAGGCTCTCGGCATGCCGATCCTGGCCGGCGACACCTGGGACTCCAACGTCATCCTGAATGCCGCGAAGGGCACGGATGTCCGGATCTGTGTCACCACCTTCTATCAGGAAGGCGCGGATGCAGAGTTTGACGCGGGCATCAAGGAGTGGATCCGTTCCGACTCCACCGCTCTGGCCAACAACGGCGGCAACGACGAGCTGGCTGCTGTCACCGTTATGGGCTATGACGCCTACTATGTTGCCCTTGAGGCTCTGAAGGCTGCCGGTTCCGTTGATCCGGAAGCGGTCCTTGAAGCCATTCCTTCCGTTGAGTATGTCGGCGTCACCGGCAATATCGCCTTCGACGACATCGGCGATGCCCTGCGTGACAGCGCCTTCGTCAAGGAGTGCAACACCGAGACCGGTGTCTGGGACTTCGTCGCAGTCGCCACGGTTGACTGATCACAGCGCATATCCGATTCCGGCAAGTAAAAACAATAACGAGTGGAGTGCGGAGCATCTTGCTCTACACTCCACTTCGTGGTAAAATGCTCAGCAAGCTGCTCACGCAGTATTCATCCATTTCGTAAGGAGGATTCCTCCATGGCAAAAACCATATTGCCTTATATTATTTCGGGAATCTCGGTAGGCGGCCAGTATGCGCTGATTGCCATCGGATATACGATGGTGTACGGCATCCTGCGGCTGATTAACTTCGCCCACGGCGATGTGTTCATGGTTGCGGGCCTGATGATGGTGTACATGGCCGCGTCCATGCCGCTGTATATCGCGATTCCGCTGATGATCATTCTGACTGTGTTCCTCGGCTTTATGATCGAACGCGTGGCATACCGGCCGCTGCGTACGGCGCCGCGCATGTCCGTCATGATTTCGGCCATCGGGGTCAGTTATCTGATCCAGAACCTTGCGCTGTACATCACCGGAGGCCTGAACAAGAACTATCCCGCGATCCCCTGGATCTCTGACAGGGTGACGGTTTTCGGGATGGAAACCTCCCGCGTCACCATCATCACGCCGTTTCTCACCATCGTTCTGGTGGTTCTGCTGGTTCAGCTGATCAACCACACGAAGATCGGCATGGCCATGCGGGCGGTTTCTCTGAACTTTGAAACATCACAGCTGATGGGCATCCGCATCAACAACGTCATCTCCGCCACGTTCATCATCGGCACCTTCCTGGCGGCGGTGGGCTCAATGCTGTTTTTCACAAACTATCCCGGTGTGGTGCCGACCTCCGGTGCGATGCCCGGCCTGAAGGCCTTTGTGGCGGCGGTGTTCGGCGGGATCGGCTCGATTCCCGGCGCGGTGATCGGCGCGTTCATCATCGGCATTGCCGAGAGCCTGATCAAGGGCCTCGACACGATCCTGATCGTACACGGCACCATCACCGAGCAGATCGGCTTCGCCACCTTCTCGGATGCGTTCACCTTTGTGCTGCTGATCATCGTCCTGGTGTTCAAGCCGACCGGACTGTTCGGCGAGAAGACCACGGATAAGGTCTGAGGGGAGGCGAGTGAAGTGAAAACCTTAAACGAATCCCGCAATACCCAAAAGACTTCCTGGATTTCCCTTCTCATCGTGCTGATCTTTCTGGCATTTGTGTTCTATCTGGACCAGACCATCAAGCCCACAAACAAAATGTACATGCTCCTCACGGTGCTGCAGAAGGGTTCGGTCTATGCCCTTGCTGCCGTTTCCATGAACCTGCTGAACGGCTATACGGGGCTCTTCTCCCTAGGCCACGCGGGCTTCATGCTGATCGGCGCCTACACTTATGCAATTTTCACGATTCCGTCCTCCGCGCGGGACACGGTGTATCAGTACTTTGATGCGGCGATCCGCCTTTCCTTCCCGGAGGTTTTCTCCAATGTCATGGGACCTGCCGGCACGGCTCTCGGCGTGCTGGTGGCGGTAATTCTGGCCGGACTGATGGCGGCGTTCTTTGCCTACCTGATCGGACTTCCGGTGCTCCGCCTGAAGTCGGACTATCTGGCCATCGCTACCCTGGGCTTCGCCGAGATCATCCGTGCGGTGTTCCAGTGGCAGAAGCTCGGCCCGATTACCAACGGCTCGAACCTGCTGAAGAGCTTTGCGCGTACCAGCAAGTTCAAGCTCGAAATCGGAGATACCAAGCTGGTTCTCTCTACCTTCGTCCCGGTTCTGATCGCGACGGTTTCCATCATTATCATCGTGACGGCGCTGTACAGGAGC
>CAZMXF010000497.1:0-2234 GCA_964570015.1 uncultured Oscillospiraceae bacterium
TCCATGCGGCGGCGTCCGTCTCCGATGGGGGAGACAAAGATTTCACCTTCCAGCAGGTGGCTGCGGCAGAAGCCGCACTCGCCGTTGCGGCAGTGGGTATCAATGGCAATCCCGGCACGTTCCAGCGCAACGGCAACCGGCTCGGAAGCTGCGGCGTCGATCACATCCTCGTGGATGCCGCGCAGGACCGTGATCTTAAAAGTTTTGGTCTCGGTGCCCTTCGGGTAACCGGGCAGCGTGGAGACATCGGCTGGGTTGTTCACCACGTCGTGGCGGAAGCGGCGGGGTCCAATGCCCATCTCGTCCAGTGCCTTCTTGACAAAGCGGAACATGGGCAGCGGGCCGCAGAACATATAGGTGCAGTCGGGTGTGGAATACTTTTCGATAATCTCACGGGTGATGAAGCCTTTTTCACCCTGCCAGTCGGGCTCGTCAGAGAGCACGTGGACAACCTTCACATCCGGGCAGGCCTTCTCAATGGCATCGAGCTCATCCTTGAGGACAATGTCGTTGGCCTTGACGGAACCGTAGAGGATGGTGAGCTTGCAGCCCTTCATCTTGCCGTTCATGATTTCTTTGGCCATGGAGTGGAAGGGCGTAATGCCGCTGCCGCCGGCCAATGCGACGATCTCTTTGCTGTCGCGCAGGGGTTCCCAATAGAAGAAGCCGAAGGGCAACGCACCCTGAAGCTCATCGCCGACCTTGACATTCTCAAAAAGATAATCCGGGACGAGATAGGGGACATTGCGGCGAACCGTGATCTCAAAGAAAGGATGTTCGCCCCGCGCCTCATAGGGGGCGGAGGAGATGGTGTAAGGACGGGAGAGAACGCTCTCTCCGATTTTCAGGCGGAAATTAACGTACTGGCCGCTCTGGAACACGGGGATATGTCCGTCTGCCGATTCAAAGCGAAAAACGCGGGAGGTGGGGGACGCCTCGCGGATGTCCGTGACCTTGAAGGTCATGTGCTCTGGATGCAGCTTGTCCGCCAGCTCGCGAATCGGGTCCCGTGGATCGATGATCGTGGAGCCCTTGGCAAAGTTCTCTTCTCTCAGTTTGGTAACACGGGAGGCTCCGCCGACGTCCTGCAGAAATCCTCTGACTTTGATGCTCATTTCTTTGCAGCCTCCTTCTTTTTCTCAAGGTCCTCGCGTACGGCTTTCGCAGCGGCACGCCCGTTGGTGATCTGCGGTCCCATTCCGTCGCCGCTCATGCCGTGTGCACCGGCAAACTCCAGACCCTCGATGAAGTGGTCCTTCTCCTTCATCTGGAGACGGGCCACGGCATGGTCTTCCATGGAGTGGAGATAGCCGTAGATGTTGCCCTTCCAGGCTCCCACATAGTGGGCGACGGTCATCGGCGTGGTGACCTCGATCTCCGTGATACGATTCCGGAAGTCCACCTTGGTGATCTTGATGCACTCGTCGATCATCTCGCTGGCGAGACGGCGTTTGAGGTCGAAGTAGTCCTCTTCTTTGATATCCTCAAAGGGCTTGGAGGGAACCAGAGCGGTGATGGAGAGCTGGGTATAGCCCTCGGGGAGCGTGGGGTTGGCGTAGTTGAGACAGATCGTGGTAATATAGTTGTAGGGCTCGGTGATGTTGGAATAGTTTTCCCAGATCTTGTTCGTGTCCATGGTGGTGCCGGAGAAGGTGGAGTAGTTGATGATGCCGTTCTCCTCCGGAGAGCCTTCGATCAGCATGATGACGGAAACAGGCGTCACGGAGAGCTTGCGGTTGTTGATCATTTTGATGGCGCCGGCCGGAACCTCGGTGAGAGGCTCAATCATCTGGGAGTAGACCCGGTTGGGATACGGGCCGGAGATGACGTAGTCGCAGTGGATCTCATCGCCGCGGGCAGTACGGACGCCGTAGACCTTTCCGTCGCGGACCAGGATCTTTTCAACCTCCTGGTTGAACTCATACTGGGCACCCTGCTCCTCGCATTTGGCCTGAAGCTTCATGCTCATCTCATGGCTGAAGCCGCGGCAGACATAGCTGCCGGTGAAGTAGTCGGCCATGAGGAAGGCATAGATGGTAAAGGGCAGATCGTCCATGCGGTTTCCGACGTAGATCCAGTACGGAGTCAGCATCTCGACGGCTTTCTTCGGCAGGCCGAAGGTGTTGATGACCTCAGTGGCAGTGTAGCCGACGGTCTTGACGAAGTCGGGGTGCTTGAGAAGCATCTGGACCTTGCTCATCGGGGTGACGGAGAGCACGTTCATGCTGTCGTAG
>CAZMXF010000498.1:0-2223 GCA_964570015.1 uncultured Oscillospiraceae bacterium
TGAGGTCGCTCCGAAGTATGCCGACCGCAACGGCGGCTACACCCGCATCACCCGCATCGGCGCCCGCCGCGGCGACGCTGCTGAGATGGCGGTTATCGAACTCGTCTGATCTGAAATAAAAAACAAGTCCCCCGACCGGATCCGGCCGGGGGAACTTGCTGTTATGGGAGAAAAATGATGAACCAAATGATTACGACCGTACTTTTCGATTTCGACGGGACGGTTTTCGATACCGTCGAGGGAATCACGAAGAGTATCCAATATGCGCTGCGCAAGCACGGGAGAGACGCCGTACTTGAGGATCTGCGCTGCTTTGCGGGGCCTCCGCTGGTGGATAAGTTCATGGAGGTCTACGGTGTATCCAGAGCAGAGGCAGAGCAGCTGGTGACGGACTTCCGGGAACGCTATGTCCCGATCGGTGTCTATGAGTCCAGCCCCTTCCCGGGAATCCGGGAACTGCTGGAAGCGCTGCACGCGGCCGGAAAGAAGACAGCCATTGCCACGTCCAAACCGCAGACACTGGCGGAACTGCTGCTGGAGCGTGCCGGACTGCGGGAACACTTCGATGTCGTGGTCGGAAGCGGAGGAGGTGTCAACAACGACGCCAAGTGGCAGATCGTTACCCGGGCGATGGAGCTCTGCGGATCAGTGCCCGAAAACTGCGTCCTGATCGGAGACACAAAGTATGACGTCGAAGGCGCAAAGAAGTGCGGGATTCCGTGTATCGGAGTACGCTGGGGCTATGCCGCCGAAGGCGAACTGGAAACCGCCGGAGCAGTGGCAATTGTAGAGTCTCCGGGGGAGGTACTGAGAAAACTGTCTGAGAGGGTACTCAAGCAGTGCTGCAATAATATTATTCCATAATAAATATTCAATATAATCTTTACTGGGTCCAAGAACCTAAGTTGAGGTAATAATCCTTATATTGGTTTTCTGTGAGCCATCCATTATTATACCAAGCATACAAATAATAAAAATCCTGACTATTCTTAATCTCATTTTCTCGATATGC
The DNA here is from genome assembly GCA_964570015.1 of uncultured Oscillospiraceae bacterium. Taxonomy (GTDB): domain Bacteria; phylum Bacillota; class Clostridia; order Oscillospirales; family Oscillospiraceae; genus Limivicinus. The sequence continues at coordinate 1,013 of CAZMXF010000498.1, forward strand.
AGTTCTGCTCGTGTATTGTATTTGATTAAGAGTTGGGTTGTATTTGAACGTGTAAAACCGGGAGGAGGATATATCTTCATTAGGATCAAATTGAATGATTTCACTGCCAAGTGCAAAATATGACGTTTCGGGCTTTAAGCTTTCGACCATTGCTGTTGAACTCGTCACGATCACATCATCTGCATTGAAGCGAATTATTTCCAATTTGGGAGCGATCATTTTTACCATCTCACTTTACTCCTACATATAAGCAGATTCAATAAATGAAGTATAGCATAGTATTTGCGAAATGCAACTATTTGTTGCTAAAATGTAACAATTATGTCAGCCTGCACAAAAATGAATAATAAGAATTGTATAATATGCCGAAAGCGCCGTACTCACTAATTCGAGTGCGGCGCTTTCGGTGCTTTTGACACATGAGTATAGCAGGTTTTACAATACAAGATCAGGTTTTATTTCTCATCCCGTTCCATGAAACCAGAGCAGCTTCTGGTTCCATGTTGCAATAGAGACGATAGAAACGGACACCATCTCCAAGTTCTTTGACCAGTTGCATCGTTTTCTGCATCATAAGAGGATCAGCGGAGCGGTAGCTCTGTTGCAGCAGGAGGGGAGCGGCTTCCCGGAATGGAATCTCTTTAATCTGGTTTGTTACCCCACGGTTAAGAAAGCAAATCGCCCGCAGGGGAACCATCACATTCCGATTCATGTTCTCCTTGCCGGACCAGGGCGTTCCGCAGGCTTCGCAGATTCCATCTCTCATCCGTAGAAGGGGCTTGTCTCCATTTATGACAAAGGCTCCAGAAACCTGCTCCAGCCAGAGTCGGGTATGTGTGGTTTTACCGGTACCGGAGGTAGCGGTGAAGAGAAACGCTTCGTTACCGACTGCGACGGCAGAACCGTGCATCAGCCAGGTGTCGTACTTCAGCATCCCGACAGCAATCTTCCGATAGACCGCCAATGTCTCAAGATAGGGGTCCGGGTAGAGAACCGTAGGGTTCCCCTCCAGGGCGGCTTCGCGGAGTGACTTTTCCTGCTCGAAAGCAATATCCTCAGGCCTTGTCTCAACCCGGAAGGATTCCTCATCCTCACCGGAGAGATAGTCCCGGCAGAGATGATAAACCTCGTCATATATGCTGCATATACCGACAGCCTGACCGGCCAGAGATATCCGGAATTCTCTCATGGAGCAATCAGGAGACCTTCGC
>CAZMXF010000499.1:0-2217 GCA_964570015.1 uncultured Oscillospiraceae bacterium
CTCTGGATCGAACCGGAGATGGTGAGTGAGAACTCGGATCTCTATCGTATGCATCCGGATTGGGCATTGAGGGTTCCCGGAAGGCAGCCTGCTATCGGACGAAACCAGCTGGTCCTGGACCTGTCACGGCCGGAGATCACAGACTGGCTCTATGAGACTGTCGCGGGTCTTTTGCGGGAGAATTCCATCGACTATATTAAGTGGGACATGAACCGCGCCATGACCGACCTCTACGGTGCCGGACTCCCGGCGAACCGTCAGGGAGAGTTGGCGCATCGCTATATTCTGGGACTCTATTCGGTGCTCGCACGGCTCACGGAGGAGTTCCCGGAGGTGTTGTTCGAGGGTTGCGCCGGCGGAGGCGGACGCTTCGACGCCGGGATGCTGGCGTTTCACCCGCAGATCTGGTGCAGCGACAATACCGACCCCATTGCCCGGCTCCGTATCCAGAAAGGAACCTCCTACGGCTATCCTGCCTCTGCGGTAGGAGCGCATGTATCTGCCAGCCCAAATCATCAGACTGGCCGGTCTACTCCCTTCGGAACCAGAGCTGCGGTCGCCATGGCCGGTACCTTCGGCTATGAGCTGGATCCGGCGAAGCTCACGGAAGAAGAACGGAAGGAAGTCGGAAGGCAGATCGCCTTCTTCCACCGGGTCGAGGATCTGGTGCGGGAGGGGGACTACTATCGTCTGAGCGGAATGGAAAATGGCCGATTCACCGCCTGGCAGTCTGTTTCTGCAGACAGAGAGAGGAGCCTTTTCACACTGGTGCTGACCGAACCGGAGGGGAATCCCATTCCGCTTCATGTACATCTGAAGGGCTTGGATCCCGTGCGGCGGTATCGCCTTACTGCGACGGAGTATGCCGGCTGTCTCTACCGCGGAGCGGAAAAGCTTCCGGAATTGCTTTCCGGTGCGGCACTGATGTACGGCGGACTGACCTTCCCGAGACTTTACGGAGACTACCCCTCCGTACAGATCCTCCTGGAAGCGGAATAGAGGAAACGGGCCATCCGCCGTACGGATGGCCCGTTTCTGATACACTACAGATAATACTTACATGGAATCTCCCTGTCTTCGGCGGGGAGATTCCATATCTGAGAACGATATCGTTGACCGGTATTTCAGGAGGCTTATTCGTTGGTGTAGTTGTCGAAGTAGCCTTGGATATAAACGATGGGGGTACCCTTGTCGCCGGAGCCGGAGGTCAGGTCGCAAAGCGATCCGATCAGATCAGTCAAACGGCGTGGGGTTGTCCCCTCGGAGACCATGTTCCCCACCAGACTGTCGCCGGTCTTGGCACGGATCTTGGCCTCGATGGCGCTGCGCAGTTCCTCGCCGGAGAGATTGCCGAACTCGTTGTCGGCCAGATACTTGAGCTTCAGCTCATTGGGGGTGCCCACCAGGCCTTTGGTGTGACCGGGGGAGACGACCGGGTCTGCCAGCTCCCAGATCTTTCCGACAGGATCTTTGAAAGCGCCGTCACCGTAGACCATGGCTTCGATCTGTTTTCCGGAAGCCTCTGACAGATAGCGGCTGATGGCTTCAGCCACGGCGGTGCAGTCACGCGGGAAGAGCTTCACGGTCTCTTCGGTAGCCTTGTTGGAACCCAGAAGGCCATATTCTGTGTTATAGCCGCTTCCGTCCACCGGCGCATTCAGAATGTCATCCAGACCGAGCACGGTTTTGGCACCGGCAGCCTTGAGCAGACGCTTCGAGCGGGCACGGGTGTGGATGTCGCAGGTGATGACGGTGTCGGTGTGCTCGAGCAGAGTGGTGACCTTGTTTCCAAAGAGCACTTCCACCTCGCAGCCTTCTCCACGGATCAAATCGGAGTAGAAATCGATGTAATCAACACCGGTGAAGGGATGGACAATGTGCCCGAAATACTCGCGAAACTGTGCCACGGTCAGTACGTCCGTATAGGGATTCACACCTGCCTGATCCAGCAGGTCCCAATCTACCAAATGATTGCCCACTTCATCAGAAGGATAGGAGAGAAGCAGAACGATCTTTTTGCAGCCGGCGGCCATACCACGCAGGAGCAGAGAGAAGCGGTTCCGGCTCAGAATCGGGAATGCAACACCCACAGTACCGCCGCCGGTCTTGAGGCGGAAGTCCTTCGCAATCTGCGCGACAGATGCATAGTTACCCTGCGCACGCGCTACGACAGACTCCGTGACCGCTACGATATCACGGTCACAGGGAACGATGCCG
>CAZMXF010000500.1:0-286 GCA_964570015.1 uncultured Oscillospiraceae bacterium
GTTGGGGAAGGCAGCGCTGCCGGACAGGTTTCTGAGCAGCAGCTTTCTCTGCTCTTTGCTTTCTGCTCCTATGAAACCGAGGCGAAGGAGAAAACCGCGGAAAGCGTATTTCTCGCTCTCCACATCCTTCTCCGTGGCTGTGACGCGCTTCGCTTCTTTAGCCATCGCGCAAAGGGCTGCGACGAAACTCAAATAGGCTTGGGTCTCGTCGACACCGGGCATCCGATCCCACCAAGGGAAGCTTACCCTATCCTCCGTTACCTCAAAGGTGAGTCGATCTGCATCG
>CAZMXF010000500.1:296-2215 GCA_964570015.1 uncultured Oscillospiraceae bacterium
AGAGCTTTCTGAATGAGGGCACCTTTTGCATCCAGGAGCTTCCGTAGGTTACCCAGGGCGATTTCTGTAAAGCCGTCTTTCGGCAGCGAGATCGTCAGGCCCTCAGTGCTGAGGTCTTCGTCGTCGGGATCATCCTCGTCTTCACAGCCCAGGTTTGAAACCTGGGATACGAATCCCTGCCCGACCAAAGCTTCTGCAAGGCCCTCCGCCTGATCTTTCAGGGCAAAGGAAACGACGCCGTTTCGGTCGATGTGGAATGCGCCGACCTCATACGCGAAGCTCGGTGCGCCGCAGTATTTTGCATCCTCACCGGTGAAGTCGCTGATGGCGCTGACCAGGCGCTTCCGTTCCGCGCCTGTCACGTTGAAGTCCATGTAGTAGTTTACACTGTCTCGGCTGCACGCCCCAGACACTCATAAAGAGCGGAATAAAACTCTTTGGTCCGAAGCTTCTTTCCTGACTTGAGCCACTCGTCCTCAAAGTCAAAGCGCTGCTCGAGTTCCTTTACGGAGTAATCCGCGCGGAAAGGCCGCCAGGTCATGTCGTCCCAACGGCGAAGCTGCGTCCACAGATCAGGAAACTCACGGTACAGGACACGCAGCTCCGCCAGCGACTGAAGCGGGCAACACCAGCAGGAGACGCGCTTCATCTTGGTATAAAGACCGTCCCAGTCGTACCCGCGGTCATAGCAGTACTGCAGGCAATCCGCCTCCGTCATACCCCACTCGACACTGGGGAGGAGCATGTAGGCCCGCTGATTCCAATTGCGCTGCAGCCGGTAACCTTCATCCGCGGCAAGGCCGACATATTCAATAATGTCGTACTCCTTTTTGAGCTCACTGAGAAAGCGCTCGCGCGGAGCGTCTTTCAGCACTTGGGTGCACCAGCGCATCTTCGGTCCAGCCCAACTATACCCGTTCCGCTCCAGCCCGTAGCGCTCTGCATTCTGAGTTTGCTTTTTGCGTTTAATAGGCTTCTCGGCGAAAAGGTACTCGAAATCGTCTTTGCATTTGACCACCGTGATCGGACGGCCAATATTCTGCTCGACCTTCTTCACATGCTTATATAGCTGCGGGAACTCCAGCCCTGTATCACAGAAGAGGATGATATCTACTTGCATGCCCTCTTCCAGCATTCGCAGAAGCATGGCGGTCGAATCCTTCCCTCCGGAGAAAGAGACCATATTCAAAATAGGTTTGCTCAAGATCCTTCCACCTCTTTCACGAGATCTGCATAGGGAATCTTCTGCCCGCCACGGTCCACAAAAATATCCTCCGGCCGGATACCGTTCTCAACGGCGCGGCGGAGGATAACAGAGGCATATTTCTCATCCAGCTCCATCATGAAGCAGATGCGATTCGCCTGCTCACAGGCCATCATCGTACTGCCGGAGCCGCCGAAGGTATCGACGACGATCGCGTTAGGCTGGGAGGAGTTGCCGATGGGATAGGACAGAAGATCCAGGGGCTTGCTTGTGGGATGATTAGCGTTGCGCTTAGGCTTGGCGAAGTTCCAGATCGTCGTCTGCTTCCTGTCAGAATACCATGGGTGCTTTCCGTTCTGGAGGAAGCCATAAAGGATCGGCTCATGCTGCCATTGGTAATCCGAGCGACCGAGGACCAGGGAGTCCTTTACCCATATACAGCATCCAGCCAAATGGAACCCAGCGTCGATGAAGGCCCGGCGGAAGTTCAGACCGTATCTGCATGGAACACATAAGCCGCGCCGCCTTTTTCCAGGTTGTCTGCCATGTTTTTGAATGCAGCCAGGAGGAACGAGTAGAACTCTTCGTTTTTGATGGAATCATTCTGAATCGTCAGGCCACTGGAGCTTTTGAAGGAAACACCATACGGAGGATCGGTTACGATCAGGTTGGCCTTCTTACCGTCCATCAGCTGCGTAACATCAGCTGCGCTTGT
>CAZMXF010000501.1:0-2211 GCA_964570015.1 uncultured Oscillospiraceae bacterium
GACAAGCCCTATTCCCGCAGCAGCATCCTTGAAATCTGGAAGAACCGCATCCCCTGGCTCATGTTCCTGATGCTGTCCGCCACCTTCACCAGTATGATCCTTACGCACTTTGAGGACATGCTGGCGGTCCAGGCGGCGCTGATTGCGTTTATTCCTACGCTGATGGGGACAGGCGGAAACAGCGGGGCCCAGGCCAGCACTGCGGTAATCCGATCCCTGTCTCTGGGGGATACCGAACCGAGAGACGCGGTGCGGGTCATGTGGAAGGAATTCCGGGTGGCGTTTCTCTGCGGCCTGACCCTCTGTGCGGTAAACTTTATCAAGATGATGGTTCTCGACGGAATGATCATGCACAATGAGGGGATTACGGTTTCTGTGGCGCTGACCGTCAGTTTCGCGATCCTGTTCATTGTCATCTTCGCCAAGGTCGTGGGCAGCATGCTTCCGATCGCCGCGGAAAAGATCGGTGTCGACCCTGCGGTTATGGCCAATCCTCTGATCTCCACTGTCACCGACACGGTTTCGCTGCTGATCTATATCTACATGGCAAAACTGATCCTGCATATCTGAGGTATTCCTATGGAACTGTCTACCCTGCTCGGCAAAATGCTTGTGTTTGCCGTCCTCATGCTCATCGGCTACCTGATGGCGCGGCGCGGCGTCATCGGACCTGCCTTTACCCGCACAGCCAGCAGCCTGGTCCTGAACGTATTTATGGTCGGAACGATCCTGAACTCCATGATCTCCACAGGGGCGGAGCGGGACCTTTCCAATCTCCCGGAGATCATTCTCATGACCTTCATGATGACGCTGATCGGCTATGCAACGGCATGGATTGTAACCCGGCTGGTCCGGATTGAACCAGCTAATGCGCCATCCTTTGAGATCCTGATGGGGGTCGGCAATTCCATGTTCATCGCCCTGCCTATCGCCGGGGCGCTCTACGGGGCCTATGCAGTGTTTATTGTCTCCCTCTCCTGCATTCCCTTCAATGTGTTTCTCTACTCCTACGGGGTTTGGAGAATCCGGGGAACGGAATCCGGGAAGCTTCGGGTGAAGGACATGTTCAGTATCCCGCTGATCGCGACCCTGCTGGGACTGTTGATCCTACTTCTGGATTTGTCGGTGCCGAAGGTCATCGTCGATATCTTCAGCTCCCTCTCCGGGGCTACCATGCCCATGTCGATGATGGTCATCGGCGCATCTCTGGGCTCTGTGAGCCTGCTGGATGCATTCCGTAATCCGAAGCTTGCGATCCTGAGCGCGGTTCGCCTGATCCTGATCCCGATTCTCACGTGGGTGATATGCCGCTTCCTTACGGACGATCCGGTTCTGCTTATGACCTGCATGATTATCGCGGCATCTCCCAGTGCGGTTATTGTCTCGGTGATCGCTATCCAGTACGGGCGGGACGGCGTTTTCGCCTCGGAGGCAGTTCAGCACAGCACGATCTGCTCGATTGTGACTATTCCGCTGCTGATCCAGCTCTTTTCCGGAATCGGCTGAGGAGAACAGATATGCATATTCCGCAGAGTGATACCGCTGCTATGGAAATCCTGAGCTTTGAAGAAGCCGCAGAACAAAGCACGGCGGAAGACTATGACCGAGAGAAGTGGCTCTATGTTCCGGATTTCTATACCGAATATCGTTATGTACTCGGGACGAGAGGGACGTACCCGGTGATTTGCGCCGGGATCAATCCGTCAACCGCGGAACCGGACAACCTTGATCCGACACTGAAGTCCGTATCACGAATTGCTACAGCAAATGCCTTTGACAGCTGGATGATGTTCAATGTCTATGCCCAGCGTGCCACAAGGCCGGATGATATGGACACAGAGCGAAATGAGCTTTTGCACCATGAGAATATGGAAGCCTTTCGTACCCTGCTGCAACTGGCCGCTTGTAGCGGCCGAAAGCCGATCGTCTGGGCGGCCTGGGGCGCCATTATCGAGAAACGCTCCTGGCTTATGGACTGTGTGAGGGACATGTACATGCTGGGAGAGAATGTCGGTGCGCTGTGGGTCTGTGCTGGGAAGTGTTCGAAAGCCGGACATCCGCATCATCCGCTTTATCTTAGAAAGGATGAGTTATTTCATCCCTTCGACATGGGAGGTTATCTGCGATGAAAATTGTCATTGCCGGTACCGGGAAGGTCGGCCACATGGTTGCGGCCGTTCTCTCGGAAGAGGAGAACGATGTCACCGTTAT
>CAZMXF010000502.1:0-2211 GCA_964570015.1 uncultured Oscillospiraceae bacterium
TGGCGATGCTCATGATGTCGCCGATCTCGGAAGCGATCTGGTCTTCGGTCACAAAAATGTGCGCGTCATCCTGACGGAATTCCTGCACACGGAAAAGACCGTTCAGTTCGCCGGACTTTTCTTTCCGATGGATCACATCCACCTGGCTGACGCGGAACGGAAGTTCGCGGTAGGAGCGGGAGGTCTTGCGGTAGACGTTGATCGAGTTCGGGCAGTTCATCGGTTTCGCCGCATAAGTCGCCGGGCTTTCATCGTCATAAACACGGTTCCCGTTATCATCGACTTCGTATCCCGGGACCAGGAACATGTTGTTTCGGTAATGTCCCCAGTGTCCGGAAGTCACCCACAGCTGTTTGTTATTGATGACCGGCGCGGAGATTTCCATGTAGTCATGTTCTTCATGGACAGAGCGCCAGTATTCCAGCAGCGCGTTATACATCTTCCAGCCGCGCGGCAGCCAGTAGGGCATGCCCGGAGCGGTCTCGTCGAACATATACAGTTCCAGCTGCGGACCGAGCTTCTTGTGATCGCGTTCCTGAGCTTCCTTGATGAGCTTCAGATGTTCGGCCAGGTCCTTTTTATTCTCGAATGCGTAGACATAGATACGCTGAAGCTGGTCTCGGTGTTCGTCACCGCGCCAGTAAGCACCGGAGACGGATTTGATCTGAAACGCTGCGCCGAGGAGTTCCTGAGAATTGCTGATGTGAGGACCGCGGCAGAGATCGAAGAAGTTATCGCCGGTGAAATAAACGGTCAGCTTTTCGCCTTCCGGCAGGTCGTTGATCAGTTCCACCTTGAACTTCTGATCCGCAAACAGTTCGAGGGCATCCTGGCGGGACATTTCCTTACACTGCCAGTCTTCCTTACGCTTGAGGATCTCCTTCATCTTATCCTCGATGACCGGATAATCTTCGGCAGTCAGGTTGCGCGGAAGCAGAAAGTCATAATAAAACCCATCCGCGATCTGCGGGCCGATAGCGATCTGTACATTTTCTTTACCGAAAATCTCCATTACCGCCTTCGCCAGAATGTGGGCCAGTGAATGACGGTAAACGCTCGAATAATATTCCTTGTACTCCTCTTTGTTCATCAAAAAACTCCTTGTTTCATAAAAAAACTGCCTTCCGGTGAGGCAGTTTCCTTTGTTTTCTTTTGTGCTTATCCTACCTCACATGCTGAACAGACCACTTATAGTGGTCATTTCAGTTGTAGTGGTAGTGGGTTCATAAGCCATTTATCCGTTTTACTCCACACATACTTTATCACCGCTCCGAAGGTTTGTCAACCGTAACCGCAGATTTTGTGATAACGATCCGAACATCTGCCGGGTCTCCCCGGCTTTCGGCATTTAATGAAGTTTTTTCCGCAATGCACTTATTACAGGAGCGACTTGATGCAGGATTCCACTTCAGCCATGTCCGCAGTCGGCTCAAAGCGAACCACAGCTTTCCTGTATCGCTGCTGTTCAGTTCCCCGGTGTTTGTTCGCAGACAGGCGCATTTTCCTTCAGCATTGCTTCAACCTGTTCCCGCTTCTCATACAAAACGCAGCCTCCCACATGGTCATCGTCGAGGAAGTCACCCTCCCGCAGAGCCTGAAACAGGCGGGAATGGATGGCATCCCGGAGGGAGGTATCCCGTACGTTGATGTCTGAATAGGGCGAAAAGGGGCAGGGCTCCGCACCGCCGTGGGAATTGATGTGGAAGAAACCGCGTCCGGCAGCCATACAGCCGCCGTCAGCCCGCTCATCACCGGGGAAAGCCAGCAGGATCATGTCGGGATAAACCTCCCGCAGCCGGTCCATCGCCTCATTCAGGAATTCCCGCTCCGCATCTCCCGGGGCAAGGTGCTGAGCATCTTCGGTCACCGGGACGAATTCGATGAAGAATACAAGTTTACAGCCCCGTTCGGCCAGGATCCGGATAAATTCCGGGGATGTGACTTCGCGGATATTTTCCGTTGTCACTGTCACGGATGCCCCGAACAGCAGATCCCCTTTGTGAAAGGCATCCATATTGGTGATCAGCTTGTCGTAGACCCCGGCGCCGCGGCGTGCATCGGTCGTTTCCTTTCCACCCTCGATACTCATCACGGGAATCAGATTCCGGGATTTGTCAAACAGCTCCAGATAGCGCTCATTCAGGTAAGTCCCGTTGGTTTTTGTTCCCAAACTATCTCCCCAAGAGATAGAATTTAATAAATGGTAAGATC
>CAZMXF010000503.1:0-2206 GCA_964570015.1 uncultured Oscillospiraceae bacterium
TCTTCTTCATATGCAGCCTCCTTTGTTAATTATTTTCTATAAAAACCGCATCATTGCGGTAATTTAAGACTCTTTATTTCCCCGCCTGCGGCGGAGAAATGCAGGAAAGGCGAAACTGCGGTTATTTAAAGGGGGGTTGTTCTCCCCGCCTGCGGCGGGAAAATACAGAAAGGCAAAACAGCGGTAATTTATATTTACTGGTTGCGGGAGATCTTTTTCTGGCTGTAGAGGTTCATGGCCTTTTCGGGGCCCTGGGTGATGAAGCACTCCACCGCGTCGGCCGCACGGGAAGCCGCTTCGGCCATGTCGACGGCATCCTGGTCGCGGAACACCGAAAGCACCCAGTCGACCGTGTCATAGTCGGGATGCGGCGGGGAGCCGACCCCCAAGCGGATCCGGGGGAACTCCTCCGTCCCCAGGACGGAGATAATGTTCTTCAGGCCGTTGTGTCCGCCGGCGGAGCCTTTGGTGCGGATGCGCATGGCGCCGATGGGGAGCGTGATATCGTCCGAGACCACAAGCACGTGATCCGCAGGGATCTTGTAGAAACGGGCGGCCTGACCGACGGCCTCTCCCGAGAGATTCATATACGTCTGGGGCTTCATCAGCAGCACGGTCGTATCCCCGATGGGGCAGGCGGCGGTCAGCGCCTGAAAGCGCGAGCGGTTGATGCTGATGTTCTTCTTCCGGGCGAGGGCGTCGGCGGTCATGAAGCCGGCGTTGTGCCGGGTACCCTCATAACGCAGACCGGGATTGCCCAGGAAGACCACGAGCCAGGAGACGGAGCGGGACGGAAAGAGCATATCCGGGTTGCCCGCTCAGTTGTCGAACATGTTGGCGATGGAAACTTCCTCGTAGATCCGGCGGATGGCCTCGGCAAAGACCGGGGCGGAGGAAATGTAGCTGACCTTCTCCAGCATGGGCTGATCCTTGGGGTAGGGGATGGTGTCAAGCAGAAGCAGGTGCTCGATATAGCTGTCCTGAATACGGGGAATGGCGGGACCGGAGAGCACGCCGTGCGTCACGCAGGCGTAGATTTCCTTCGCGCCGCCGATTTCCTTGATGGCCCTGGCGGCGCCGCAGAGGGAGCCGGCCGTGTCGACGATGTCATCGAGGAGGATGCAGATCTTGCCTTCCACGTTGCCGATGATATTCATGACTTCGGACTGGTTGGCGCGCTCACGCCGCTTGTCGACGATGGCCATGTTGACGCCGAGCTTCATGGCGAAGGCCCGGGCGCGGGCGGTGCTGCCGACATCGGGGGAGACGACCATGACGTCCTCGTTGCCCTTGCCGAACATCTTCTGAAAGTGCTTAATAAACAGGTGGGAACCCACCAGATTGTCCACCGGGATATCAAAGAAGCCCTGGATCTGGGCTGCGTGCAGGTCCATCGTCAGGACGCGGTCGGCGCCGGCGGTGGTGATGAGGTTTGCAACGAGCTTGGCGGAGATGGGGTCACGGCTTTTGGCCTTGCGGTCCTGACGGGCATAACCGAAGTACGGGATCACGGCGGTGACTCTGCCGGCGGAAGCGCGGCGCATCGCGTCGATCATGATCAGCAGCTCCATCAGGCTGTCATTCACGGGTTTGCAGGTGGACTGAACAATAAACACGTCCTTGCCGCGGACGGGCTCATAAACGGAAACAGAGCACTCACCGTCCGCAAAAGCGGAAATGCTGCAGTTGCCGGGATTGATGAAAAGAGAGGAACAGATGTCTTTGGCCAGAGCTGGGTTGGAGTTTCCGGTGAAGACCGCGATCTCTTTACCATGAGAAATCATTCTTTGAAAATCCTCCATTAATAGTGGGAATGCAACATTCTTCATCGATCTATTCTCTTACTCATAAACTATAACATAAATGGAAAAGAATTGGAAGTAAAAAACGAATAAAAGACGTATGAAAAAAGCAATTGCCAAACAGGGGATTTTTGTATATAATCATAAAGTTACCGAAGAAAACACCAAAACATGAAAGTGGTTGAAAGAATGCTGGAATTTGAAGAATATAAACAGAAGCTGACCGCGATCAAACCGGACCTGGACCTGCTGCGCGGGGCGCTGAAACTGGACGCGGCCGAGCGGGAGATCGAAGAGCTGGAAGCGGCCAGTGCGCGCGAAGGATTCTGGAACGACGTGGAGAAATCCCAGAAGGTGCAAAAGCGGCTGAAGACCCTGCAGAACAAGCGGGACAACTACAACCG
>CAZMXF010000504.1:0-2199 GCA_964570015.1 uncultured Oscillospiraceae bacterium
AGCGTCTGATAGCCGTTGCCGTGGTCGATAATTACATAGTTGCCGTAGCCGTCGTTGTAGCTTGCGGTCACAACCGTGCCGCCGTCGGAAGCAACAACCGGAGCACCGTCGTTGCCGTAGCCGTCGATGTCAATTCCGCTATGATAGCGCGACTCGCCGGTGAATGGGTCAGAGCGGTTGCCGAAACGACTGGTAACCCGTGTGCTGCAGGGTACAGGCCACCCCAGGTTCCCCGTTCCAACAGCTCCGCCAGGATTCAGTCCGCCGCCACCGCTGTCTCCTTCACCGCCGCCTCCGCCGTTCTGGGCATTCTGGCGGGCGATGGCTGCTGCACGGGCTGCGGCTTCCTCCTCTTTCTGGCGCTGGTAAGCGGCCACCATGGCCGCAATCTCCTGTGCTGCTGCTTCTTCTGCAGCCAAGAAATTCTCGTACTCCGTCACAGCTACATCGATCTGGTCTTCAAGCGCTGCAAGCTCTTCTTCCGTCTCGGCGATCTGCGCGTCCAGCATTTCCTTCTCTGCGTTCAATACCTCCTGCTTTGCTTCACAGTCCGCCTTGACATCTTCATATTCCGCCTTGACTCTCTCGCTCTCCTCGCGGGCTTCGATGTATGCGTCCTCCAGGTCGCGGTCGGCGGTCATGATCTTTTCCATGTCGTCAAGTGCGGTGAGAAACTCGTTGAAGTCCCCGGAACTCATCAGCACCGTGAGGATGTTATAGCCGCCGGTTTCTTCCATTGCACGTACACGGGTGCGGTACTTGTCAAGCTGTGTCTGCTCGCGATGCAAAGCGAGATTCAATTCCTCCGTTTTCTCTTCGATGATGCCGTTGTACATGACAATCTCTTCACCGACGATCCGGAGCGCTTCCTTCGCCGCGTCGTTTTTCTCTTCCAGCGCCGCCTTCTGGTCCAGGACGTTTGCCTGTGCTTCCTTCAGCGTATCGACACGTTCTTCCGCTTCTCTCACACGGGCAGAAATCTCATCCTTCTTCGCCTGCAGTGCGTCAATATCGCTCTGCGAGACCGCAAAGGCCGAGGGGATCACGCTCGCCACCAGGGAGAGCAGCATCAGGACCGCCATAATGATGGCGATCAAGGAGATTATTCTTTTCCTCTGTTTCATTGCTTACACCTTCAGGTAATTGCGGATTGCGTTCACGCCACCGAAGACGCCGATCAGAACGCCGACACCCACGTAAACGGCCAGCATCGGAAGCATCACGCGATTAAACGGGATCAGAGAAATAAAGCTTCCCGTCAGCGTGTCCAGCAGACTGCTGTTCAGAACCGTGTAGATTCCCCAGACTGCGAGAAAGCCCAACACACCGCCCAGCAGGCCCAGGATCAGTCCTTCGATCACGAAAGGTGTGCGGATGAAAGAGTTCGTCGCGCCGACCATCTTCATGATTGCGATCTCTTCGCGCCGTCCGAAGGTCGTCAGCTTGATGGTGTTGGACATGATGAAGAAGGACACGAAGGTCAGGATCACCGTCAGGATCAGCGATACTACACTCACGATGTTCCGAATCCGGACAAAACGATCCGCATATTCGATCTGTGCGTTCACCTTCGAGATTCCGGGGATTGCCTCCAACTGTGCCTTGCTGTCAGCCATCTGCGAGATATCCGTCAGATGAATCACAAAACGGTGCCGGAAGACGGTCGAATCAATCCCTTCCATCAGGCGGTCGTCATACTTCGACATGAAGTTTGACATTGCCGTATCACGAGAGACAAAATCTGCTGCCAGCACATTTGGAACACTCATGATATCGCTCTGCAGTGCTGCGGCAGAAGCCTCATCCACGATGCTCTCATCCACAAAGGCCACAACTTCGTTCTGCTGCTCCAGGTCCGCAATCAGCGCATCAATGTTCAGTGACAAAAGCGTGATGCTGCCCATGATGATCAGGCACGCTGTGATGATTGTCACCGAGGCAAATGACATGAAACCATGCGTCCGGATACTCCGGAATCCCTCTCGAATGAGGTATGTACTCTTACTCAAGCTCATAGCTGTAATACCCGTCTCCGTCATCGCTGACCACATGGCCGTCGTCGATCGTGATGACCCGCTTGGAAAAGGCGTTGACCAGTTCCTTTTCATGTGTGACAACGAGAATTGTCGTGCCCATCTCGTTGATCTTCTCAAACAGCAGCATCAGTTCGAGGCTGCGCACCGGGTCGAGGTTTCCCGT
>CAZMXF010000505.1:0-2193 GCA_964570015.1 uncultured Oscillospiraceae bacterium
TGTTTGATACGCTTGCTGAAAAGCTTCCCGGCGGACTTTCCCTGTATGCCGGTGATCCACGTCCGGAGGAGATGATCGATCAGTCACAAAGGGTCAAAAAGGCGGTCTTCTGGCATGCGGAAAATGTCCATTTGTTTTCCGGAAGGTTTTACCTGTGCATTCAGCGGGATGTTTTGACCTGGCTCCGGCAGACCGATCCGCAGGCTTTGATCATGGAAGCCAATATGCGCTATCTCCGCGGCAAAGATGCCGCTGCCTGGATGCACCGCAGAGGCCGTCCCGTGATTGGCTGGGGTCTGGGTACCGGCAGCACCGGCGGCGTGCTGCTGAAGCAGCATCTGAAGCTTTACGATGCACTGATCACCTATTCTTCCTCCGGGAAAGAAAGCTATATTTCAGCAGGGTTCCCGGAGGATCGTATTTTTATCGCCTGCAATGCCGCTGCCCCTCGTCCGACCCGGCCCATGCCGGAGCGTCTTTCGGATGCGTTTGATGGCAGCCCGATCGTGCTTTATGTGGGACGTCTGCAGCCCCGCAAGCGGCTGGATCTGTTGATGCGTGCTTGTGCTGCACAGCCGCCGGAGCTGCGTCCGCGCCTTTGGATCATCGGCGATGGTCCGATCCGGGGTGAGTTGGAGAAAACCGCCAAATCGGTCTATCCGCAGACCGAATTTTTCGGTGCTCTGTATGGGGATGAACTGACCGCTCATTTTGACCGGGCTGACCTTTTCTGCCTTCCCGGTACCGGTGGACTGGCACTTCAGCAGGCTATGGCCTCTGCCCTGCCGCTGATTGCCGCAGAAGCGGATGGAACTCAGGCGGATCTGGTACGCCCCGAAAACGGGATCCAGGTCACGCCGGGTGATTTGGATGAGCTGACCGCAGCCATAACAAAAATGCTTTCCGATCCGGGAAAGCTGCGGAAGATGGGGGAAGAATCCTTCCGAATCGTAAGGGAAGAGATCAACCTCGAAGCCATGGCAGATGTTTTTGCCCACGCAGTGGCATATGTACAGCGGGAGGGACTGCGAAGATGAAGGTTTTATTGATCGCCGACGGACGCTCTCCGATCACGCAGCGCTGGATCGAATCCATGCGGGAAGATAATATCGAGGTCTACCTGGCCTCGACCTATCCCTGCTCCCGTCCGGAAAATATTTCCGGCTTTTACCTGATGCCGGTGGCTTTTGCGAATTTTTCCCACAAAAACAGCGGGAAAGCGCCTGCCGGTCCCACTACCGCCGTTCAGCCGGCGAACAGCCAGAAAGGAATGGTTTCCCGGTTCCGAGGGGCTTTCATGCGGCTGCGCTACCTGCTGGGTCCGCTCACCTTGCCTTATTATGGGCTGAAACTGAACCGAATTGTCAACAAAATACGTCCGGATGCGGTCCATGCGCTGCGTATTCCATTTGAGGGGATGCTCGGTTCCCAGCTTTCCCATCGTTACCCGCTGGCTGTCAGCATCTGGGGAAATGATTTGACGCTTCATGCCAAAGGCTCCTGGATCATGGGGAAACTGACGACCGCGACGCTTCATCGTGCCGATGCACTGGCAGCGGATGCCGCTCGTGATATTCGCCTCGGGAAGCTCTGGGGATTCTCATCCGAAAAGCAGACCCTGGTGATCCCCGGCAACGGCGGTATCTCACTCAGCGATATCCGCTTGATTGCTGATGACGGACAGGCAAGGCTTAATTGGCTGCCGCAAGACCATCACATCATCATCAATCCGCGCGGTTTCCGTCCGGGATCCGTGCGTAATGACACTTTTTTCAAGTCGATCCCGCTGGTCCTTTCGCAGGTACCGAATACGCTTTTCCTCTGCTGTTCCATGGCCGGGCAGCCCGAAGCGCTGGGCTGGATCGAACAGCTAAAAATCGAAAAAAACGTCGTTTTACTCCCGACCTTAAAACAAACTGACCTTTGGCCGCTCTTCCAGCGTGCCGAGGCTTCTGTCAGTGTTTCCCAGCATGACGGCACACCGAACTCTCTGCTGGAAGCAATGGCTCTGGGGTGCTTCCCGATTGCGGGTGATATTGAATCTGTCCGGGAATGGATCGTGCCGGGAGAGAACGGGATCCTGATCGATCCGGATTCTCCCGAACAACTGGCCAACGCCATTCTCTGCGCTATAGGCAACGAGCCGCTCCGCCAGAAAGCCGCAGAGCAAAACCGTCAGCTCATCATGACCCG
>CAZMXF010000506.1:0-1417 GCA_964570015.1 uncultured Oscillospiraceae bacterium
GTTCGGGAGGTGCGTCCTGTTTCGGTTTGGCATACCTCGTGTTGATTTTAAGTGTCGGCTTTCCCTCTGAACGGGCAATCGGCAGGCTACCTGCTTCTTTGGAAGAGGTAGAATCGGAATAAAACTCATTCATGCTCTTTGTGTCAGAAAGAGAGTTATCCAACCTCTCCGCTCCGTCTTCATGATCCTTGTTTGTGTTGGCTTGCATGGCATTCATCAGCTTCGTCAAGGTCATTTTTGTTTCGGCAGTGGTGTCTCCCAATAGGCTTGCGATTTTCTGAGCGGTAAACATCTGTTCCCTTATGACATTTTGTGCCATTTCAACTGTAGCATTACGACGGTCCTGTTCCTGTTGTATGCGCTTTTCCTGTGCCGTGATATTAATAAAAGTCATCAACGTACTATCCTGTTTAGGAATATACACAATATTCTGCAGGGTCCAAAGATCATACTCTTCGTAATAAACTTTTTTCCCATAGATATTCTGGTGCGTACGGTAAACTGTTTCACAATCTGTCGGATCGATCAGTTCTCCGAGATACCGATGCAAGGCATGCTCCCTGCTTAAGCCGAAAAAGCGTTCCCCAACATCAGAATACTCCAGAATACACTGCGATGCATCTGCTATTATCACTGCGTTCGGGCTTTCTTTCAGAATCAGATTTGCCATAGATTCAGCCTGCGCTGTCAGGTATGGGATGCACATCTCAAGCTCCGCTTTGCCCTGATACACTGCTATAGCCTTCTCTCGGCAGCTCGGATAACCGCAGGCCCCACAATTAAGCTCATCTGCCGGACAGTGCTTGCCGGTTTTGGCCAGAATTGTCCTGATCTCCTCTTCATTCGGCAGATTCTCGTGGAGTGAGCGATCTTTGAATTCCTTACGGAGCAAAACGCCCTCCGTGCTGTTCCTCACATCCTCCTCCGGAACCGGTTCAGGCTTAACCATCTCTTCCATGTCGAGCTTGATTTTATAGGGATAGATACCCTTTTCTGTAACAGCCGACCCTTTGATGCAGCCATTCTCACAGATATTCATTTCAACCACGCAATGGTGTAATGATCCGGCTTCCATAGCCTTGCAGACTTCGATGCAGTTGCGAATACCGTGAACATAAAGCTGCCGATAACCCGTTGCCTCCTCGCCAAGCGATGCACGTATTGAGGCCAGAACGCCTCCTGTAACCGGAAAAAGGCGGTTGACCGCGGGATTGAATGCAAAAGGATCGTTCTCGCAGGCATCGATCCGAATCCTTTCGTCCTGCAGCCAGCAGTTCAGTTCGTAAAAGCTGATTACCGCGTCAACAGCATCTGCATGCCTGGAATCTCTGGCTTCTTTTCTTTGTGCGAGTCAAGGGCCGACGAATACCCCACGGGTCGCGCCTCCAAGGATCGTTTTTCTGATGCGGCCGGACGC
>CAZMXF010000506.1:1427-2190 GCA_964570015.1 uncultured Oscillospiraceae bacterium
CAGCAGGTGGTAATGATATTATCCATCTTACCTTCTCTTATGAACTGCAGGTAAGCATCTGTCACTGCAGCAGCCCCCTCGGCTGTTTCAAAAACATCTGTGAAGCCAAGCTTCCGCAGAGCAGAACGGATTTGCCCGATCTGCTGAAAATCCAGCAGGCCGAGATAGGACGGAGCAAGCTGCACCGCTACCCGCTCACCGCGTCGGATCATTGCTTTTACCTGCCCAAGCTCGCTCGTCATCGTCTTTGCCTCCTGCGGGCAGACAGCCAGGCAGTGGCCGCATAGGATGCAGTGATCCTCCATAATCTCTGCCCTGCCGCCGAGCACAGAGATCGCTTTGATTTCACAGTTACGGACGCATTTGTAGCAATGGCGGCATTTGGTGGAATTGAAGTCAATGATTCTCATGTCAACTCCCTGCTCCGCTTCGGGTTATGCGGCTCAGAACTTCGTTATTGAAGAATTCTTCCGTCGTCTCCGGACTGACAGAATACACTGTGTCATCGATCACCACACAAACTGCATACTGGCAGGTTCCGGTACAGAAAGAGCCGTTCAACAGAACCTCTCCCTGGAGACGATGAGCTGCGACAAGTTCCTTGAGCTTTGAAACAACATCTTTGGACCCTTTCATATGGCATGCGCTGCCCACACATATTGATACGTTCAGCATTTTCTGCATCCTTCCTATTGTTTATTATCTATAACTCTGAAATATTCATAAAGATATGATTCATGGGCAAAAAGCCGCATGAAAACGA
>CAZMXF010000507.1:0-2188 GCA_964570015.1 uncultured Oscillospiraceae bacterium
AATATCAAATCAGCGGTCGTCAATATTGTCACGGCGCTGAATACGAGCATGCAAACCAGCTGGAGCACGATCAGGACGAGCGTGTCCACTGCAAACACCGGAATTCAGATGAATGTTTCCTCTATGTGGTCTTCCATTCGTACAACGGTCAGTACAGCTGTCAGCGGAATGCAGAGCAGTGTGAGCAGTGGGCTGAGTTCCATCAGCAGCACCGCGTCCTGGAATTTCAGCAGCGTGGCAAACAATGCCAGTTATAGCATGAACAATGCGGCAAATGCTGTGCAGAACGCAATCAACCGGATGCGCGGTGCTTTCAATTTCTCCTGGTCGCTACCGTATCTGAGACTGCCGCATGTGAATGTCTGGGGTCATTTTTCATTGGATCCTGTCTCCGTTCCCAGCTTCTCCGTTTCCTGGTACAAGAAGGCTATGGAGAACGGTATGATCCTGAATTCTCCGACTATATTCGGGATGAAGGGGAATTCACTGCTGGCGGGAGGCGAAGCAGGATCGGAAACGGTTGTCGGGACACAATCGCTGCTCGATATGATTCGGGACGCCGTGTCTGGAATGGCAGGAGGCGATACGAATATCAACTACGGCGGGGTAAACATCAATCTGTATGCCACGGAGAATCAGGATATCCGTGCACTGGCTGATGAGATTGAGTACCGGCTGGCTAATAACATCACCAGAAGAAAGGCGGCATACGGCGTATGAAGCACGAGTTTGTGTATAACGGAATGATCAGCACCGATTACGGACTGATCGTTTCCGGAGAGGATACCTGGAAGCGGCCTCAACCAGATATTACCAGAATCTCTGTTCCGGGGAGAAACGGGGATTTGATACAGTTGGGCAACCGATATAAAAATGTGGACATTACGTACCGCTGCGGCATTGTGAAGAATCTGAAGCGCAACTTCGATGCTTTCAATGCCCTGCTTCTTTCGGATATCGGTTACCATCGGCTGGAAGATTCATATCACCCGGAATACTATCGCCTTGGCGTCTTTGAGTCAGCACTGGATCCGGATGTAAAGGAACGAGCTGTGCATGGGGAAGTAACGATCACTTTCAACTGTAAGCCACAGCTCTTTCTCAAATCTGGGGAAGGGGAGTGTAATGTCGGCAGCTATGACAGGATATATAATCCTACCCCTTATACAGCCTTTCCGCTGCTTCGCTTTTCGATTCCTTACGCATACACATCTGGATCCATCATGATCAATGAAAGAACGATCACTTTCGCAGGCGTAGGCGCTGAGAATACAGATGAAACGATCATTGACTGTGAGACACAGGACATTTATGGAAAAGAAAGACACGAAAGTCGGAATAGTCTGTTCACCCTGAGAGATGGAGCGCTTTTCGAGCTATCTCCGGGGTGGAACAGGATTGCATGGTCTGGTTTGAATGGAAAGCTTCTGTTAACACCCCGCTGGTGGACGATCTGAGGTGATGGCATGATTCCTATTCTATTCGAAGAAAGTGAACGGTACTTTACCACCAACGGTCTGGGCAGACTGTCCGATGCTATTTCCTGCACAGTCACGGAAGAGAGGAACGGCAGCTATGAGCTGCATATGGAATATCCGCAGGCTGGAGTGCTGATCGAGGAACTGAGGAACAGCCGGCTGATTTATGCCATGCCTGCAGACAACAAATCTCCGCAGCCTTTTCGCATATACCGGATCAGCAAGCCTCTGTCCGGCGTGGTAGAAATTGATGCGGAGCATATCAGCTACCAGATGATCCATATTCCAATCATGCCTTTCAAGACGGACGGTATTCAAAACGCTATCAGCAAGCTGCATTCTTATGCAGCAGAAAACGTTCCATTTCAGATTCAGATCGCAGGCCATTTTGACGCCAGATCAACAAACTCCTTCTCGGTGAATCAGCCGACGAATCTCCGCTCCGTCCTTTTCGGACAGGAAGGATCATTCCTGGACACCTATGGCGGAGAATGGGAATTTGACGGATTCACAGCAACGCTTCATGGCACGGGAACTTCCATGGACGGACGAGGCTCCGATAACGGTGTGACTATCCGTTACGGGAAGAACCTGACAGACCTGAAGCAGGAAGAAAATATACAGAACACTTATACAGGGGTTTGCCCTTTCTGGATGGGAGTGGTTACGGGCGATAGCGGCGGCGAAGAAGAAAAACTGGTAACGCTCCG
>CAZMXF010000508.1:0-2184 GCA_964570015.1 uncultured Oscillospiraceae bacterium
CTTCTGCCGAGGAAAACGGGCACAATGCCACGACTGAAATTACCAGGTCCAATGCACATTCCATGCTCCTCAACGGTGTCGAGCATATGAGCGACAGGAATGTTCCTATCGATAACTGCTACGCTTTCTGCACGTATCACTATGCCAACCTGCTGATGCAGGACCCGAGCTTCGTGAGAAATGGGGATGCATCCCAGGAGATGCTGAAGCGCGGAAGAATCGGCATGGTGGATGGCATCGAGATTGTTCTCGTACCGCACAGCAAACTGCCGGCAGGTTCCGCGTTCCTGCTGGTGCACAAGGATGCATGTGTAGCACCTCGTCAGCTCGAAGAGTATAAGACGCATGTGGATCCTCCCGGCTATTCAGGAACCCTGGTGGAAGGCCGTGTCCTGTTTGACTGCTTTGTCCTGGATGAGAAAGCAGACGGTATTTACTATCACGGAGGCCAGCCTGTGCTCAAGGATCTGCCGTTCATCACGTCCGCAACCGACATCGGTAAGTCTTCTATCATCATGAATCTGGAGAAAGAGAAGAGCACGAATAAGTGGTTCTACATCACGGCTGAAGACCATGCATCCCTTCCGGATGTCGTTTACGGCACTTCTATCGATGTGACCACGTCTTCCTCTCCCTGGTACGGAGCTGTAGAGCTCACCGCTATGGAGACGGAGATCACTCCGACCGAGGGTCATACGCGTATCAAAGTGGTCGAAGTGCTCCGCAGCATGAAGCCGATCGGTGTTTCCGAGAGGAAGCTGAATATCGGCTGATTTTATCTCCCTTCCCCATAGGGGAAGGGAGGACATAAGGAGAAATCATGACTTATGGAGAATTGAAAAACCGGGTTCTGGAGCTGATCTTCAGTTACAGCGTGGCAGGGAGTCAGATCCCTGCCACATATAATAATCAGGCGGATTATCTTGCCATGATCCCGGGTTTGGTCAACAACGGCCAGATGGATATTGCAACCAGCGTTAAGAGAATACCGGCTGTTGCTGTTCTGGATGATCTCGAGATAGAGCAGGCCGGCGAAAGCTTTTTGTATACTCTTCCTTCCGACTGCTGGCTGCCGTTTACCGGTGGGCTGAAAGTACCGGAAGGCCGCCGTTACGGGCGCTATTTCGGTTACCGATTTATTGGCGGGAGAATTGAATTGCCATTCTGGGCTCCTTCCGACCTTGTGCTCGAATACTGGCGCTATCCGAACAGCGTCTCTGCCGACACGCCTGACAGCACCGAGCTGGACAACACGCCCGATGTGCATGAGTGCCTGGTGTTCTATGTGGCTGCCCATCTGCTGGCTTATGACGATGCCTACCGGTACACAGTTTTTCTCAATATGTATGAAGAGCGCAGAAAGCACCTGCGGGAGCCGGTCTGGATTGAGCCCGGACCGATTGAGGATGTTTATTCAGGGCATCGACACTCGAGATGAGTGCTCAGCATTTGCCCAGAAGGATACATGGTACCTCTCTTGAGTGCACTGCTCCGAGCACTGTTTTTTGGGAAAGCCCGCGCCAGCGTAAGCCGCGCAGAACCGAAAAAAACAACCGCCTCTGTCAAGCGGCGGTTGTTCTCGCGATCTTCCGATCGTAAATTCAAAAATGGTTTGTATCTGACGCTCGATAAACTGTCGGCGTGAGACCGAGCAGGCTGCCGAGCTGCGTCACTTTGAGGTACTGCGCCTCGCGGACGACTTCGGTGAGCTGCGTCCCGGCCGGGATGGTGAGCGAATAGTCCGTGCCCCACTGGTCGTAAAGGATGATGATGGTCACATCCCCGCGCAGCGCTGCGGCTTCAAAGATGTCACGCTTGAGGTTCGTCCAGCCCGTGTCACGCAGGTCGATTACCACAGTGCCGTCTTTCGGGGCGGATCTGACGGCTTCGAGCATAGCCAGCATGTACGCTTCATACGCATTCGGCCCGGCGACCACTGCCGGTGCGGGAGCAGGGATTTCATTCACCACCGAGATGAACACGAGATCGCTCAGATCGATGACCGGCCTTGGCTGTGGCTGCGGTTCCGGTTCGGGCTTCGGCTCCGGCTCAGGTTTGGGTTCGGGTTCCGGCTTGGGCTCCGGTTCCGGCTTGGGTTCGGGCTCCGGCTTGGGCTCCGGTTCCGGCTTGGGTTCGGGCTCCGGCTCGGGTTCGGGCTCCGGCTCGGGTTCGGGCTCCGGCTCG
>CAZMXF010000509.1:0-2181 GCA_964570015.1 uncultured Oscillospiraceae bacterium
CCGGAAGAAGACCTGGACTATTACGTGTTCAAGATCGGAAAGCTGGTCAGCGAAGAGAAGGACTTTGAGACAGCTGCAAAAGAGTTCCTGAAGCAGCGCGCTTCGGACCGCAGAGCAGCTGCACTGCGCAGCACCGGCGTGAGCCTGTCGGGCAGACCGGCGAAAACCCGCAGCACCAACGACACCATGAACAGAATCCTTCGTGGAAATTAAAGAAAAGAGGTTTTTTCTATGAGTGGAATGATCCAAAGAGACAACCTGGCGGGCCTGATCCCTGAACCCGTCAGCCGTGAGATCTTCCAGGGAGTGGTGGAGCAGAGCGCCGCGCTGCGGGCCGGCCGCAGACTCCCCAACATGACCAGCAAGACCCAGAGCATCAACGTTCTGGACATGCTGCCCATGGCCTACTGGGTGGAGGGCGACACCGGCTACAAGGAGACCGCCTCCATGGCCTGGGGCAAGAAAAAGCTCTACGCCGAGGAGCTGGCCGTCATCATCCCCATCCCCGAGGCGGTGCTGGACGACACCAACTACGACATCTGGGGCGAAGTGAAGCCCCGGCTCGTGGAGGCGATGGGCCGACGCATCGACGAGGCGATCCTCTTCGGTATCGGCAAGCCCGGCACCTGGCGCAAGGGCATCGTGAAGACGGCGAAGGACGCCGGAAACTTTGTGAGAGCCCATGCCGGAACCACCGCAGATCCCGATGACATCTACGGGGATATCATGGGAGTCGGCGGTGTGATCGCCAAGGCGGAGGAGAGCGGCTACATGCCTACCGGTGTGATGGCGGCCGTTCAGATGCGCGCCAAGCTCCGCGGCCTGACCGACACTACGGGCCAGCCGATCTTCATCTCCAGCATGCAGGGCAAGACGCCCTATGCCCTTGACGGGATGGAGATGAGCTTCCCGATGAACGGCGCCTGGGATCCTGCCGAAGCGCTGATGATTGTCGGTGACTTCCGTCAGCTGGTCTACTCCATTCGCCAGGATGTGACCTACAAGGTCCTGACCGAGGCAACCATTGTGGATCCGTCCAGCAGGGCGGTGATCTACTCCCTCGCACAGCAGGACATGGTGGCGCTCCGCGCGGTCATGCGTCTGGGCTGGGAGATCCCGAACCCGGTGAGCGCATATCGTGATACTCTGGACGACTACAGCCCCTTCGCGGTGTATCTGCCCGCACAATAATCATTATGTATGCCAGCTATCAGGATTATATCGAGCGGTTTGGCGGAAGGGCGATTGCCGAGGAGGCGGACTTCAACCGCCTCGCCCTCCGGGCCGGGCCGATGCTCGACCGGCTGACCGGCGGACGCGCGGCGAAGTATCAGGACCGGGAGGGAAAGCTCGCCCTGGCCTGCTGTGCGGTGACGGAGAAGCTCTATGAGCAGGAGGAGCGGCGGCGTGAGGCCGGGAGCGAGGACGTTGTCTCGGAGAAGGTCGGGGACTGGCAGGTGCGGTATCGGACTACCGGACGGACAGAACTGAGCGCAGAACTCGCGGCCCTGGCGGAGATGTACCTGTTCGGGACGGGGCTGCTCTATCGCGGTATGCCGGTTGTGACAATGTGGGAGTACTGATAAGAGATAATACCGGACGACATAAGAAAAATGACCCCTCTTTTCAGAAGGGTCATCCGATGAAAGCATATTTCCTTATCACACGAGGGGCGTATGAGACTCCGGAGATCAGCTGTTCTTGCTCTTGCCCGCGAAACGCATCAGCAGGTCGAGGATCTTCAGATAGACCCAGATCACGGTGAAGACCAGGCCGAAGGCAGCGGACCACTCGTACTCCTTGGGATAGCCCAGATCCACGCAGTCTTCGATCATGGAGAAATCGCTGATCAGGAAGAGGGCGGCAATCACAACGCCGACTACGTCAAGGGCGATGGAGAGACCGGCATTCTGCAGCATGGCAATCACATAGGGACGGGTGAAGGGGATCACGAAACCGATCACGGAGAAAAGGCCGACAGCGATGGAACCGACAAACAGGGTCAGCAGCACGGTGCGGTACTTCTTGTTATCTCTGATCCGGCCGGAGGTGTACAGCCAGCTCATCACCAGGACCACAGCGACGGTGAGCAGCAGGGCTTCCAGACCCAGGTACTCATAACCGGACAGCACGTTGAAAACGAGGAAGGAAATCACATAGCCCTGGCTGGCGGCGTAGATG
>CAZMXF010000510.1:0-2174 GCA_964570015.1 uncultured Oscillospiraceae bacterium
CTGAGCTCTCTGAACCCGGTTTTCACCTGCGGGGATCAGATCATGGAATCCATGCTGATCCATACCCGCGCGGCGGACGGCCGGAAGCTCTCCCGAAGCGAGGCAAGGGAAAAGGCCGTCGAGATGCTCCGACTCGTCGGGATCCCGGATCCGGAAAAGCGTTTTCACCAGTATCCCCATGAGCTCTCCGGCGGGATGCGCCAGCGCGTGATGATCGCCTGCGCGCTCAGCTGCCGACCGAAGCTGCTCATTGCGGATGAGCCGACTACCGCCCTGGACGTCACGATCCAGGCCCAGATCATGGAGCTGATCGTTGACCTGAACCGGGAACTGGACATGGGCGTGATCCTCATCACCCACGATCTCTCCGTCGTCGCCGAGACCTGCACCCGCGTCGCGGTCATGTACCTCGGCCAGATCGTCGAGGAGGCGGATGTGCTCTCGCTCTTCGAGCATCCCATGCACCCCTATACCCGCGGACTCCTGAAAAGCATTCCGGCCGTCTCGGAGGGTAAGCGGGAAGACCTCTACATCATCGAAGGGACGGTGCCGCTGCTGAGCCAGATTCCCCAGGGCTGCCGGTTCCGACCGCGCTGTCCCTATGCCTGCCCGGCCTGCGCCGAGCGGATGCCGGAACTGGAAGCGCTGCCCTCCGGGCAGACGGTGCGCTGCTTCCGGGCAAGGGAGCTTGCGGAAGGAGGCCTGTCTCATGCCTGATCAGCCGATTCTGGAAGCCCGGGGAATCCGGACCTGGTTTCCCGTCCGGGGCCTCGTCGGTGAGTCCGTCGGCAGCGTCAAGGCGGTCGACGACGTCTCCCTCTCGCTGTACCGCGGGGAGACCTACGGCCTCGTCGGAGAGACCGGCTGCGGAAAGTCCACCCTCGGCAGGACGCTCATCCGCCTGCTGGAGCCCACGGACGGGCAGCTGTTTCTCGACGGAACAGACATCACGAAGCTCTCCGCACGGCAGCTTCTCCCGCTGCGGGCCAGGATGCAGATGGTCTTTCAGGACCCCTACAGTTCCCTGGACGGACGGATGCACGTGGGCGATATTCTGATGGAGACCCTCGTCATCCAGAAGCACCGCAACCGGAAGGAGAACATGGATCTGGTCCTGCAGCTGCTGGATCAGGTAGGGCTTCTGCCGGAGCACTTCTACCGCTATCCGCACGAGCTCTCGGGCGGCCAGCGTCAGCGCGTCGGTCTCGCCCGTGCCCTCCTGCCCGAGCCGGAACTGATCGTCTGCGACGAGCCGGTCTCCGCGCTGGATGTCTCGGTCCGGTCACAGATCATCCGGCTGCTGCTGGATCTCCAGGAAAAGCGCAATCTCAGCTATCTTTTCATCTCCCACGACATGTCGGTCGTGCGCTATATGGCCGACCGGGTGGGGGTGATGTACCTCGGGCACCTGGTGGAGGAAGCGGAGACCGACGAACTCTTTACCCATCCGCTGCACCCCTATACCCGGGTCCTGCTCAGCGCGGTCCCGACGCCGGATCCCCGGACCCACCGGGAACGGATCGTCCTGGAGGGTGAGCTTCCCTCGCCGCTCTCCCCGCCGCCCGGCTGTCCCTTCCACACGCGCTGCCCGCACTGTACGGAGCAATGCCGCACACTCTTCCCCGAGATGAAAAAAGCGGCCGACGGCCATCTCGTCGCCTGCCATCTGGCATGAGCTTTCCACAGCTACGGCAGGCCCTTTTCCGAGAACAATCGATACAGGCACAGGATGAACCCGATCACGTTCCTCCTATGTCTGTTTTCTTGTTCTTGACAAAAACGGGAAGACAGCATATTCTTTTGACAGACGGATAAAAAAGTCAAAACAGAATCATCCGAAAAGGACGTGAGAAAAATGATAAAATCCAAAGCCTATGAGTATTTCATTACCCAGGACCACAACTGCGCGGAAACAGCCCTGCTGGCCATCCGTGATGCCTACGGGCTGGACATCGGCCCGGAAGAGATGAAGCTGGTCAGCGCCTTCGGCGGAGGCATGGGCTGCGGGATGCTCTGCGGAGTTCTCTCGGGAAGCATGGCCGCTCTCGGCAGGCTGGCCGTAACCGGCAGAGCACATGCGACCGAGAATTTCGGCCCGCTCTGTGCCGGACTCTGCGAGGCCTTCAAGGCCGGCCTCGGCAGTACGGAATGTGCGGAACTGAAGCCCATGTACC
>CAZMXF010000511.1:0-2174 GCA_964570015.1 uncultured Oscillospiraceae bacterium
CAGACAGCTGATGGACCTGGTGAAGCAGGGCATCAGAGCCGAAGACATCGTGACCATGAAGAGTTTTGAGAACGCCATCATGGTTCACGCGGCAATCTCAGGCTCCACAAATGCCACGATGCATCTGCCGGCGATTGCGCACGAGTTCGGCTTTACCATTGATGCCGATACCTTCGACCGGATGCACCGCGGAGCGCACTATCTGCTGAACATCCGGCCTTCGGGCGATTGGCCCGCCCAGTATTTCTACTATGCGGGCGGTGTCCCCAGGGTGATGGAGGAAATCAAGTCCATGCTCCATCTGGATGTCCTGACCGTAACCGGAAAGACCCTCGGGGAAAACCTGGAAGACCTTAAGAAAAGCGGCTTCTATGAGCACTGCGACCGGATCCTCCGGGAGAAGACCGAAGCCCTCGGCCTTTCGGTTTCGCGCACAGACATCATCCACGACTTCGACCACGCCAAGGGCACCGACGGCAGCATCGCCATTCTGCGCGGAAATCTGGCGCCGGAAGGCTGCGTCATCAAGCACACGGCCTGTCCGAAGAACATGTTCCGGGCCACGCTGAGAGCGAAGCCCTATGACAGCGAGGAAGCCTGCATCGACGCGGTGCTCCACGGCAAGGTCCAGCCCGGTGATGCCATCTTCATCCGCTATGAGGGGCCGAGAGGCTCCGGCATGCCGGAGATGTTCTATACCGGCGAGGCGGTCTGCGCCGATCCGAAGCTGGCGGCCAGCGTCGCGCTGATTACCGACGGCCGCTTCTCCGGTGCGTCCCGCGGACCGGTTATCGGACATGTCAGCCCGGAGGCGGCAGCAGGAGGGCCCATCGCCTTTGTGGAAGAGGGTGACCTCATCGAAATCGACGTGGAAGCGCGGCGCCTGGAAATCGTCGGGATCCATGGAGAACGGAAAACCCCGGAGGAAATCGACGCCGTCCTCGAGGAACGCCGGAAAAACTGGAAGGGCTTTACCAGCAGATATCGGCACGGCCTGCTGAAGCTCTATGCCGAACACGCCGTCAGCGCTATGAAGGGCGCCTATATGGAATAAACAGGAGGCTGAAATGAAACCCTGTCAATTGGAAATGGAAACCTGGCGTGTCCAGTCGCCGGAGGAACCCGGCTTTCACGCCGTCATTACACCGGAAACGTCTGCCTGCAAGGAGACGCAGATCTATCGTCTGAATCTGCCGAAGGGAGAAAGCTTTGAACTGAAAACAGGGTCACTGGAAATGCACCCGGTGCTGATTCAGGGCGCGGCACAGATCTCCGGCCATAAGACGCTTTGCCAAACCATGAAACGCTTTGATGCTTTTTATCTCCCGGGAGAGGAAGCAGTTACGCTGACGGCTCTGGAACCCTGCATCTTTTATATTGCGGCTGCGGTCTATGAGGGCTATGGCAAAGCCTTTTTCCGGGCGTTTGAGAAGGACGCTCCGGTTGGAGATATTCATCAGATCCATGGGGAAGGGATCGGCCAGCGGGAAGTGTTCATGACCCTCTCCGACAAGGACGAGGCTTCCCGCCTGATCTGCGGCCTGACCTGGGGCGGGGAAGGTGCCTGGACAAGCTGGCCCCCGCACCAGCATGAAAAGGATCTGGAAGAGGTCTATTGTTACTTCGACATGCCGCTGCCGCATTTCGGATTTCATATCAGCTATCTTGAATCCGGCGACGTCGATGATATCGTTACCCATACCGTGCACTCCGGGACAATGGTTCAGGCACCGCGCGGGTACCACCCCACGGTTGCCAGCCCGGGAACAAGAAATGCATATCTGTGGGTTCTCGGTGCGCTGCGGCATTCCAGCAGGCGATATGATCTCGCGGTTCTTGACCCGGCACTCCGGGAGTTCAATTCCGCACGATAAAACGCTTTCCATCAACAGCTTGCCGGCGTCTCTTCTGCCGAAGACAAAACACCGTAAAACCGGCAGCCCGCCATCGAATTACGATGGCGGGCTGCTTTGCATCGGAGAAACGAGGACGATCTGTTATTTCAAATCTTTTTGTCATTGGTCCGGAGGCAGAGGTTCATCCGGGTCATCGTTTTCCGGCCAGAAACTGATGTCCGAAGTGGTTTGCGGCGAGGATGATATTCTTGACCATATCGGCGGTAACCGGGATCGGCTCCCGGTGGATCAGGAGGCTTTTGTTCATCATATAGTCAA
>CAZMXF010000512.1:0-2157 GCA_964570015.1 uncultured Oscillospiraceae bacterium
GCAAGCTCCGTGGAGAAGGCCGCGAACACCATGAACAGGAAGAACAGCGTACCCCAGACTCTGCCGCCTGCCATGTTGTTGAACACGGTGGCCATCGTGTTGAACAGCAGCGACGGACCGGCGTCGACTTCGATCCCGTAGGTGAAGCAGGCCGGGAACATGATGAAGCCGGCCATGATCGC
Source organism: uncultured Oscillospiraceae bacterium (assembly GCA_964570015.1). GTDB lineage: Bacteria > Bacillota > Clostridia > Oscillospirales > Oscillospiraceae > Limivicinus. The sequence goes on from CAZMXF010000512.1 coordinate 183, forward strand.
GACGAAGGTGTCCAGAATGATAACGTTGACCGACTCGCCCATCAGGGAGTGATCCTTGCCGATGTAGCTGCCGAAAATCGCCATGGAGCCGATGCCCAGGCTCAGGGTGAAGAACGCCTGGTTCATCGCACCGACGATCACAGAGCCGTTGATCTTGGAGAAGTCAGGCACCAGATAGAACTTCAGGCCTTCCTTCGCTCCGGAGAGCATGCCGCTGTGAACCGCCAGGATCAGCATCAGCGCAAAGAGCGCCACCATCAGGTACTTGGTCACGCGCTCCAGGCCGCCCTGCAGGTCAAAGCTAAGCACGCCAAAGCCGAGCACCACCGCGATCAGCAGGTACACCACATTGATGCCGGGATTCGTGATCATGGCGACGAAGCCGAGATCGGCGGTCTTTCCGATGAGGAACTGCACGAAGTAATACATCATCCAGCCGGTTACAACCGTATAGAACGCCATCAGCGCCAGGTTTCCGAGCAGTGCCAGATAACCGTGGATATGCCATTTCTGGCCGGGCTTTTCCAGCTTGTGATACATCCGGACCGGGCTGGCCTGGGACGCTCTGCCCATGGCGAATTCCATGGTCATCGCCGGCAGGCCGAGCAGCAGCAGGCACAGTACATAGACAAGCACGAAGCCACCGCCGCCGTACTGTCCAGTCATCCACGGGAACTTCCAGACGTTTCCGCAGCCGATTGCACAGCCGGCGCTGAGCAGCAGGAAGCCAAGACGGCTGCCGAGTTTTTCTCTTTCCTGATTCATAATTTGCACATCCTTTCCTTTGACCGTTATGATCAGATTGGCTTTATTATACCAATCCTTCATAAAAAATCAATAAAAAGTTCACAGTTGCTCTTATTTTTTTCCTTTCTTTTCCCGGATCTCACCCGAAACAGCGGGAAGGAGCACCCCTCAGAATGCTCCTTCCCGTTTGAATCTATGCGATATTTATGAATTGCCGATGCTTTTCTATGTGTTCAGACCGCTATCAGCTCCGGCTGTTCCGGAGCCGTCTTCTTCGTTCTCGGCTTCGGCAGGATCCCTCCCAGAGTCAGGAGTTCCGTCACATCGGAGACCGGGACGATTTCAATCGCGTTCTTGACTTCATCCGGAACATCACGCAGGTCGTCCACGTTCTCCGCCGGGATAAAGACTTTCTTCACACCGGCCCGATGTGCCGCCAGCAGCTTTTCCGGGAGTCCCCCGATGGCGGTCACCGCACCGCGCAGCGATACTTCGCCCGTCATGGCCCAGTCGGCCGGGAATGAAACACCGCTCACCAGCGACGCAATGGCCGTCGTCATCGTGACGCCCGCGGACGGACCATCCTTCGGCACCGCGCCCTCCGGCACATGGATATGCAGGTCGTTTTCCTTGAAGAGTTTGGCCTTCTCCGGGAAGAGGCTCTTCACCAGGCTCACGGCGATCTGGGCGGATTCCTTCATGACATCGCCCAGCTTTCCGGTGGTCTGGACATGCCCGCCTCCCTTGGTAAACAGGGACTCGATGTACAGGATCTCGCCGCCGACGCTGGTCCAAGCCAGGCCGGTCACCACGCCCGGCTTCTGCTTTTCCGGCACATGGCTGTGACGCACCGGCCGCATGTCCAGATCATCCCGAAGCTGCTCCGGCGTCACCGAAAAGACCGTCTGCTCCTTTCCGGCCAAGGCCACCGCGGCGCTGCGGCAGAGCGTGTCGATCCGCTTCCGCAGTCCGCGCACGCCGGCCTCGCGGGTGTAATCGGAGATCAGCGTGTTGATTACCTCGTCGGAGATCTCGATCTGTCCCGGCCCGATGCCCATGGCCTTCATCGCGGAGGGCAGCAGGTGTTCCCGCGCAATGGAAAGCTTCTCGATGGGGGTATATCCGTCGAAGGGTATGACCTCCATGCGGTTCAGCAGCGGTTCCGGAATCGTATCCGTCGTGTTCGCCGTGCAGATGAACAGCACATCCGACAGGTCGTAGGGCACGT
>CAZMXF010000513.1:0-2153 GCA_964570015.1 uncultured Oscillospiraceae bacterium
GGTGTGCATACGGTTTTCCGCCTCATCGAAGACGATAGACTGCGGTCCCTCAAAGACCTCGTCCGTCACCTCCATGGACTCAAGACCGAACTTCTCATGGATGGCGACACCGTTCTCTGTCTCCAGATCGTGGTATGCAGGCAGGCAGTGCATAAACCGGCACTGCGATCCCGCCGTGTCCATCAGGATCTGCGTCACCTGATACGGCAGCAGATCATGGATGCGTTCCGCCCAGACCTCTTCCGGCTCACCCATGGAGACCCAGATATCCGTGTAAAGGACATCCGCACCCCGGACTGCCTTCATCGGGTCGGTCTCGAATTCCAGCGTCGCGCCGGTCTCCGCCGCAACAGCTTTGCATTCTTCAATCAGCGCCGCGTCCGGGAAGTACTTCTCCGGTGCGCAGGCTACAAAGTGCAGGCCCATCTTGGCGCAACCGACCATCAGGGAATTGCCCATATTGTACCGCGCATCCCCAAGGTAAACCAGCTTTTTTCCCTTCAGGCCGCCGAAATGCTCCCGGATCGTCAGAAAGTCTGCCAGGATCTGGGTGGGGTGAAACTCATTGGTCAGACCGTTCCAGACCGGCACGCCGGAATAGGCAGCGAGCTTTTCCACACGGGTCTGTTCAAAGCCGCGGTACTCGATTCCGTCGAACATCCGGCCCAGAACCCTTGCCGTGTCCGCAATGCTCTCCTTCTTCCCCAGCTGTGAACTCTTCGGGTCCAGATACACCGGGTGCATTCCAAGATCCGCCGCAGCCACTTCAAAGCTGCAGCGCGTCCGGGTGCTGGTCTTTTCAAACACCAGGGCGATGTTCTTTCCCTCGTGCAGCCGGTGCGGGATTCCCGCCTTTTTCTTTGCCTTCAGGTCAGCCGCCAGATCCAGCAGCCCTTCGATCTCTGCCGGTGTGAAGTCCAGCAGTTTCAGGAAGCTCTTTCCTTTCAGATTCATGCGCACGCTCCTTTAATCACGCTGATCGCTTTCATCAGTACATCTTCCGGAATGTTGAGTGCCGGCAGCAGACGGACCTTGTCCTTCGCCGTGAGGCAGAGAACGCCGTTCTCCATGCAGGCCTTTACCACGTCGGAAGCCGGCTTCGCGGTCTTAATGCCGATCATGAGTCCCATGCCGCTGACGCTCTCGACACCGGGGGCACCCTGCAGGGCCTCAAATACCATGGCGCTTTTTTTCTTCACATCCGCCAGAAGGTTTTCGTCGATCCGCTTCAGGATGCTCAGTGCGCCGGCACAGCAGACGGGGTTTCCGCCAAAGGTGGAGCCGTGGTCGCCGGCGCCCAGGGTGAACTCGGTCTTCTCTCCGTACAGCACCGCGCCCAGCGGCAGCCCGCCCCCAAGGCCTTTCGCCGTGGAGATCACATCCGGCTGTACGCCGAAATTCATATACGCATAGAGTTCGCCGGTTCGGCCGTTGCCGGTCTGGACCTCATCCACCATCAGGAGAATGTCTTCCTCCTTGCAGAAGTCTGCAAGTCCGGTAACAAAGTCTTTCTGCAGCGGAATGACGCCGCCCTCGCCCTGGATGCATTCGATCAGGACCGCGGCGGCCTTGTTCTGCAGAGCCGCGTTCTTCACCGCTTCCAGATCATTGGCCGGGGCATGGACGAATCCCGGGGTCAGCGGCTGGAAGAGTTCATGATAATGCGCCTGGCCGGTGGCAGCCAGTGTCGTGAGCGTGCGTCCGTGGAAGCTGTTTTCCAGAGTCACAATGGTAAAGTACTCCGGGCCTTTCTTCTCGGCAGCATACTTGCGGGCGGCCTTGATCGCGCCCTCGTTGGCCTCCGCACCGGAGTTGCAGAAGAAGACCTTCTTCATGCCGGTCTTCTCGCAGAGCAGCTTCGCCAGCATGGCACAGGGCTCCGTGAAATAAAGGTTCGACATATGCTGGAGCTTTCCCAGCTGCTCTGTCACCGCCGCTTTCCACTCATCGTCGGCAATGCCGAAGGCGGTCACGCCGATGCCGCTTCCCATATCGATGTATTCTTTGCCGGTCTCGTCATAAACCAGGGAACCCTTGCCGCACACCAGTTCCACCGGGAAACGTGCGTAGGTGTTGGCGATATATTCTTTGTCGATGGTTTTCAGTTCTGACATAATTCCGTCTCCTCTCCGTATACCATGGTGCCCGCGCCT
>CAZMXF010000514.1:0-2149 GCA_964570015.1 uncultured Oscillospiraceae bacterium
ATGCTGCCCATCTTTCTCTACTGCGCCCGCTGGGGCTTCGGTCCCGGCATGCTGGTCAGCTTTGTTTTCAGTCTGCTGCAGCTGCTTCTTGACGGTGCTTACGCCTGGGGCTGGCAGTCCATGCTCGGCGACTACATCATCGCTTTCACGGTGCTCGGCTTCGCAGGTCTCTTCCACAAGCAGAAGAGCGGTTTCTTCATCGGTACGCTCGTCGGCAGTCTTGCCCGCTTCCTGGTCCACTATGTCGTCGGTGCAACCGTCTGGGCCTCTTACATGCCGGACAGCTTCTTCGGTATGACGATGCACTCTCCCTGGTTCTACTCCATGCTCTATAACGGCAGCTACATGGTCATCGACATGCTCCTCTGCATGGTGATCGGCCTGCTGGTCTGGAAGCCTCTTGGGAAGTACATCCGCGGCGAAGATCTCAGGAGCATCTAATCGCTTTTCTTGTAATTTATCACGATAGGGCACGAACCAGCCCCATTTCGCGCCATTTCACCACGAAAATCCACGGTACAGTTTGATTTTTACTACCGATTTACTACTAGTAACAGAGCCTCAGTATGACAAAGAAACACCGACAAGAGGATTCCCTGGATGGAGAGATCCTCTTGCCGGTGTTTTTTTACTGTACGAAACGATAGGAACACATAGAAGCACCCCATAATTTCCTAAGAGCGGAAACTAAATTTCCAAGTTTTTGGATTTCATTCCAAAAACTGTTGATTATTCCTCTGTTTTTGGATATACTCTTATCAAGCAAGGATGGAGGTGTGCTATGGCACAGCAACGATTGGAACGAAAAGAATACCTTGACAAGCTGATCAGCTTCCGGGACAAGCAACTGATCAAAGTGGTTACCGGTGTTCGACGCTGCGGGAAGTCCACTTTGCTGGAGATCTATCAGGATCATCTGCGCGCAAACGGCGTAGAAGAGAGTCAGATCGTAGCAATCAATCTGGAGGATTTTGATTATTTCTCCCTTCGTGAGCCTGCGGCTTTACATGCTTACATCAAAGAACGGCTTATTCCGGGGAAAATGACTTATGTTTTTATCGATGAGGTCCAGCACTGTGCTGATTTTCCCGCAGTCATCGACAGCCTTTACATCCGCAAGAACGTAGACATCTATCTCACGGGCTCCAATGCCTATATGCTGTCCAGCGAAATCGCGACCCTGATCTCAGGAAGATATGTTGAGATCAAGATGCTGCCTCTCTCTTTCCGCGAGTATGTGCTCTCCACCGGAAGCGCAGACAATCTCGCGGCCAAGTACCGGGAATACATTCAAGGCAGCTCTTTCCCCTATGCGCTGGAGCTGAAAGAACAGCCGAGCGCGGTGCGCGATTATCTGGAAGGCGTATACAACACCATCGTGGTGAAGGATATCGCAGCGCGGAAAAAGATCGCGGACACCATGATGCTCGAGAGCGTGACCCGCTTCGTTTTTGACAGCATCGGCAGTCAGCTCTCGACCAAAAAGATCGCGGATACCATGACCTCCTCCGGACGAAAGATCGACGTGAAGACGGTGGAGCGCTATCTGGAGGGACTGATGGAGAGCTTTGTCATCTATCAGGCCAAGCGCTACAGCATCCGGGGAAAGCAGTATCTGAAGACCCTGGAAAAATACTATGTAGTCGACATCGGCATGCGGTATATGCTGCTCGGCACGAGCGGAACGGACGTGGGGCACATTCTGGAAAACATCGTGTATTTGGAGTTGCGGCGCAGGGGTTACGAGGTTTATATCGGAAAGATCGACGAGTTGGAAGTAGATTTTGTTGCCCGCGGGCTGAAAGGGATCCGGTATATCCAGGTCGCCGCCAGCGTTCGGGACGAGACTACCCTGGCACGGGAGCTTGCCTCCCTGCAGCGGATCTCCGACAACTACCCCAAGGTGATCCTGACGCTGGACGAGGACCCCGATGCCGATTATGAAGGTATCCGCCGTATGAACGCCTTGGAGTGGCTGATCGGGAGATCCGATTTCAGTTGATCTATTGTCATCATTTATCGAATAAGATACTGTGAGGACAAAAGGGGGTGCGGCCAATTGACCACACCCTCTTGTTATAGACCAACTCCAGCGTAGCGCGGATATGACGCTCGTGATTCAGGAGACCAAGACCCACGCCGGAACCCG
>CAZMXF010000515.1:0-2144 GCA_964570015.1 uncultured Oscillospiraceae bacterium
GAAGAGTGCGGCGATGTGATGACCATCATCTCCGGTGTCAACTGCGAGAACACCATCGAGTCCATCGAGATGGCGAAGGAAGCCAAGGAAGCCGGCGCTGACGGTATCCTTCTCATGCCTCCTCACATGTGGCTCCGCTTCGGCATGCATCCGGATGCTCCCTTCGAGTACATCAAGGACGTTGCCGAGGGTGCAGACATCGACATCATCATCCACCTCTATCCCGCTACTTCCAAGGCCTTCTATCCGGTTGAGACCCTGATCAAGATGTGCAAGGAAATCGAGCATGTCAAGTGCATCAAGGTCGGTACCCGCGTCACCGCCATCTATGAGCATGACGTTCGCCTGCTCCGCCAGGAGTGCCCGGACATCTCCCTCATCACCTGCCACGACGAGACCCTGTGCGTGACCTGGTTCCCCGGCATGGACGGTGCCCTGATCGGCTTTGCCGGCTGCGTGCCCGAGCTCATCTGCGGTGCGTGGGAAGTCTTCCGCAATCCGGACAAGCACACCCTCAAGGAAGCTCAGGATTGGTCCAACCGCATCTATCACATCTCCCAGGCCATTTACGGCGGCGGCCAGCCCTCCGGTGAGGCCCATGCCCGCCTGAAGGAAGCCCTCGTACAGCGCGGCATCTTCAAGAGCGGCCTCATGCGTCGCCCGGTTCTGCCTCTTAACCAGGAGGAGAAAGACTGGATCGCCCTCGGCCTCGAGCGCAGTCAGCTCCCCGCCGTCGACATGGAGCAGTACAAGTAAGATAATCCTCATACAACCCCCGGATAAAGGAATACTCCGATACCATCAGCGGGGCGCTGCCAGAGCGCGGCGCCTCGCTTTTTGCTGACTATTTTGGAAAGGAAAACGACAATGAGCGAAGAAACCAAAGCGCATCTGATCGGCGAAGATGTTAAGAGGCTGCCGCTGAAAGACCTGCTCAAGCGCATCGGACCGGGTCTGATCGCCACCGGTATCGTCATCGGGCCGGGTGCTGTCACGACTGCCGCCATGCTGGGTGCCAACTACGGTTATGCCCTGATCTGGCTGATGTGGCCGATCATCTTCATGGGAATCACCTTCGTGATGACCACCAACTGGCTCGCCATTACCACCGGGATGCCCACGATCCATGCCATCCGCAAGTACTATGGCAAGGGCGGCGCCATCGTCGTCGGCATTGCACTGTTCCTGGCCTGCCTGTTCTTTACCATGGGCAACATCTCCGGCACCGGTGCCGGCATGAATCTGGTCTTTGGAATCAACTGGAAGATCGGCTCTGCAATCATGATCGCGGTTGTGCTCTACACTTATTTTGCCAAGAACGTTTAAAGCAAGGTTGAAAAGCTGATCACAGGCTGCATTATTATCATGATTCTGGCCTTCTATATCACGCTTTTTGGCGTAGGCGGCCCCAACGGCAAGGAATTTGCCGGCGGTCTCTTCGGCTTCAAGGTTCCGGAGGGCAGCCTTGGTACCGCACTCGCCTTCATCTCCACAAATGCCGCCATCACCACCGGTATCTACAACACCTACCTCGGCAAGGAGAAGAAATGGAAACAGGACGACCTGTTTAACGGTGTCATGCTAACCGACGCACTGGTCCACATGATCAGTGTGGTGCTCATCTCCGGTGCTATCATTCTCGTCGGCGCAATTGTTCTGCATCCGCAGGGCCTTTCCATCAAGGCTCCGGCCCAGCTGGCGCAGATGCTCGAGCCGATCATGGGACCGGTGGCCAAATACATCATGGGCTTTGCCCTGCTCGGTGCCGGCTTCTCCTCTCTGCTGGCCAATACCCAGCGCGGCATGGTGCTCCTGGGTGCGGGTATTGAAAAAGAATTCGGCCTCGAGAGCAAGTTCATCCGCTACGGCTGCCTGGCCTGCCTGGTGTTTGCCATGGCCATCTGCTACAGCTTCAACGGATCTCCCACTCAGCTGATCCTGATCGCGAACATCGCGACCTCCATCGCTACTCCGGTGGGCGGACTGTTCGTGCTGCTGCTCATCTGGCGCAAGGACGTCAACGAGGGCTACAAGGCCCCCACAGCCCTGCGGATCTGCATGACCATCAGCTATATTTTCGTGCTGATCATGACGGTCTCTGCCTTCCAGAAGACCATCATCCCCGGCATCATGAAGCTCTTTGC
>CAZMXF010000516.1:0-2132 GCA_964570015.1 uncultured Oscillospiraceae bacterium
GCACGGACATCCAGATTCAGGCCGAGCAGATCCTGAAGATCAAGCAGCGCCTGAATGCGATCCTGGCGGCAAACACCGGTAAAACGGTAGAAGAAGTGGAACGGGACTGTGAACGGGACCACTTCATGACAGCCGAGGAAGCGCTGGAATACGGCATCATTGATCAGGTTATTACAAAACGCTGAATCAGAAATATGGGGGAACACTTAGGTGCTCCCCCATATTGAGCTAAATTCAGGACACACAGGAGATGCGGCCTGTTTCCCGGACGGATCCGAAAGGAAGCATGACGCTGAAGGAGAAAGATGAATGGCTAAAAATGAAGACAGACGCAGCCTTCGCTGCTCATTCTGCGGGAAGCCGCAGAGCCAGGTAAACCGTCTGATCGCGGGAAATGGCAGCTATATCTGCGATGATTGCGTCCGGATGTGTATGAGCATTATCGGGGACGGGCTTGACACGGAACCGATGACCGGCTATGACGGACTTCCGATGGTGTTTGACCGCCTTCCGAAACCGATGCAGATCAAGGCAAATCTGGATCAGTATGTCATCGGACAGGACCGGGCAAAAAAGGTTCTTTCGGTTGCGGTGTACAACCACTACAAGCGGATTCTGCACAGCGTGAAGAACGATGTCGAACTCCAGAAGAGCAACATTTTGCTGATCGGACCGACTGGTAGCGGCAAGACGCTGTTTGCCCAGACGATGGCGAAGATGCTGGATGTTCCGTTTGCCATTGCCGATGCGACGACCCTGACAGAAGCAGGCTATGTCGGCGAAGATGTGGAGAACGTCATCGTCAAGCTCCTGCAGGCGGCCGAATTCGATGTCGAACGTGCACAGCGCGGGATCATATATATTGATGAAATCGATAAGATTGCAAGAAAAAGTGAGAATACCTCGATCACCCGCGACGTCTCCGGCGAGGGTGTTCAGCAGGCCCTGCTGAAGCTCCTGGAAGGGACTGTGGCCAATGTTCCGCCGCAGGGCGGACGGAAGCATCCGCATCAGGAGTTCATTCAGGTGGATACGACCAACATTCTTTTTATCTGCGGTGGTGCGTTCGACGGTCTGGACAAGATTATTGAGCGGCGCACCTCGCGGAAGAGCATGGGCTTCGGTGCTGAGATCGAGAGCGGAAAAGATAAAGACCTAGGCGCTCTGTTTCAGGAGGTCCAGCAGCAGGACCTGCTGAAATTCGGAATTATCCCCGAACTGATCGGACGCCTCCCCGTGGTGGCGACACTGGATACCCTCACGAGGGAGGATCTGGTACGCATCCTCACGGAACCGAAAAACGCCATGACAAAGCAATATGAGACCCTGATGAAGATGGACGGGGTGGAGCTCGTGTTTGAGCCTGCCGCACTGGAGGCGATTGCGGACCGTGCCATCGACCGAAAGATAGGTGCACGTGGTCTTCGCAGCATCATGGAATCTGTCATGACGGACATCATGTACACCGTGCCGTCCGATACCGGAATCGCCCGGGTCGTGATTACGGAGGACAGCGTCCAGGAAGGCGGACAGCCGGTTGTCCTGCGGACAAAGGATCTCGCCGGATAAGACATGTGCTGCTGCCGAGCAGAATGGCAGTACACAGATTTTTGAAAGACTTGGAAACGCTATGAACAAAGAAAACGAACAACGAAACATTCTGACTCTGCCTGCGTTGGCGATGCGCGGCCTGCTGGTGTTCCCGAAGATGACGCTTTCGATTGACGTGGAGCGTTCTTCTTCCGTACAGGCTGCGGATCTCGCCGCAAGCGGAGATCATCTGATCTTTATGGCCATGCAGAAGATCCTAGTGTATGTAGATCCGAAACCGGTTGACATCCATACGATCGGAACTGTCTGCCGGGTCCGCCAGATGCTGCGTCAGCTGAACCAGGGCTACAGCCGCCTGATCGTGGAAGGGCTCTACCGGGCCGAAGCGGTAAAGATCGAGGAACAGGGCGGTATTTATTACGCTGCAGTACAGGAGCGCCCTGACCGGAAAGAACGGATTCCGGAAGTACGCAAAGAGGCGGCAATCCGCACATGCCTGGATGCGTTCCACAAGTATCTCGAGCTTACCAGAGATATCTCTTCCGCACAGATTCTCCCGATCCTGGCCAACCCGGATTCCG
>CAZMXF010000517.1:0-2130 GCA_964570015.1 uncultured Oscillospiraceae bacterium
CCAGACTCCGACTCTGGAGGTCGTGGGTTCGAATCCCGTCAGCCGTACCAAAGAAAGTGCCCGATTTGTTGAGAATCAGGCACTTTCTTGTATTATATCGTATTATATTGGTAATTACAAAAGACCATCAGCCCATAAGATGAGCCGATGGTCTTTCACAAAAAGAGGGGACGGTATTTAATACGCTTTATGCGAAGTATTTGACCGCTGCTTTGAACATCCTGAGATCGTAGTTCCCGGGCACGTTGCGGTACAGCCCGCTGCCGATCCGTTCGGCATGTCCCATCTTGCCGAAGACACGCCCGTCCGGAGATGTGATGCCCTCGATGGCAAAGAGAGAATTGTTGGGATTAAAGTGTACATCCGAAGTAGCCTGATCGTCAAAATCTACATACTGCGTGGCGATCTGCCCGTTTGCCGCAAGCTCCCGAACCAATTCTTCACTTGCGAGGAAGCGGCCTTCACCGTGTGAGATCGGGACGGAATACACATTGCCGACTTGGGTCAGCGCGAGCCAAGGGGACTTATTCGAAGCGATGCGGGTGCGGACGATACGGCTCTGATGCCGTCCGATGGTGTTGAATGTCAAGGTCGGGCAAGACTCATCCGTGTCGATGATTTTGCCATAGGGAACCAGGCCGAGTTTGATAAGTGCCTGGAAGCCGTTGCAGATTCCGCAGATCAGGCCGTCGCGCTTTTCAAGAAGTTCGGTGACCCCTTCCCGGATTTCTGCATTTCGGAAGAAGGCAGTGATAAACTTTCCGGAGCCGTCCGGTTCGTCTCCTCCGGAGAAACCGCCGGGAATGAAGATTATCTGGCTGTCCTTCAGACGCGATGCAAAACGATCGACACTGCGCGCGATGCCTTCTGCCGAGAGGTTGTTCACCACGAATACTTCCGGTTCTGCCCCGGCGTCACGCACAGCACGGGCACTGTCGATTTCGCAGTTGGTGCCGGGAAACGCGGGAATCAGTACGCGGGGTTTTGCTGTCCGGACAACCGGTGAAACACGTGCCTGTACGGAATACGAGAAGGTCTCCAGAGCACCGGCACTCTGCGAAATATTACAGGCATAGACCGGCTCGAGCTTGCCTTCATACAGGGCGAGAAGCTCCTTTGCCTCGACAGAGTCTTCACCGAGGCGGAATTCACCATCGTCGGTAACCGTACCGATTCGCTCAGCACCGGGAATGTCCTCAGCAACCTCCAGCAGGAACGCGCCGTAATCATAACCGAAGATCCTGGTCACATCCAGACTGTCCGCAAAACGGAATCCGAAACCGTTGCCGAAGGACATCTTCATGACAGCTTCTGCGATGCCGCCCATACCCAGCGTATAGCAGGAGACAGCCTTTCCGCTGCGAAGCAGCCCCGTGACCTGATGGAAGAGACGGATCAGGGACTCTGCCCTGGGAAGTCCGTCCGGACCCGCCTCCGGTGCCAGTCGGATCACATGGTTCCCGGCCTGCTTGAATTCAGGCGAGACAACCTCGGAGGTTTTCCCGGTGGTGACGGCGAAGGAGACCAGCGTCGGCGGAACATGCAACTGCTCAAATGAGCCGCTCATGGAGTCCTTGCCCCCGATGGCGGCGATGCCGAGACCCATCTGCGCCTCAAAAGCGCCGAGCAATGCAGACAGGGGCTTCCCCCAGCTGGTGCTGTCTTTCCCGAGACGTTCAAAGTACTCCTGAAAGCTCAGGTAAACATCCCGGAAGGCGGCCCCGGAAGCAACCAGCTTGCAGACAGATTCAACTACAGCGAGATAAGCGCCGTGATAAGGACTTTTCTCGGTAATGAAGGGATTGTAGCCCCAGGACATGAAGGAGCAGTCGTCCGTATGTTTCTGTTCCATAGAGATTTTCTGGACCATGGCCTGGATCGGTGTCAGCTGGTTTCTGCCGCCAAAGGGCATTAGCACTGTACCGGCACCGATGGTGGAGTCAAAGCGTTCGCTGAGTCCGCGCTTGGAGCAGCAGTTGAGATCGGACGCAGTCTCCCGAAGGAGTGTGCCAAACGAACCGGTGACCTGCCTGGTCCAGGGCTGCGGCGCAGCGGCGACGGCGTCGATGTGCTTTTCGGCTCCGTTGGTATCCAGGAAGGCACGGGAGATATCGACGATCTTTTTCCCAT
>CAZMXF010000518.1:0-2126 GCA_964570015.1 uncultured Oscillospiraceae bacterium
CGATGTCCACATCCAGCAGAATGGGCACCCGATATTCCGCCAGCAGATCCGTCACAGCCCGGATATGGTCCAGGCCCATCCGGTCCTCCTGTCCGGCCCATGGCCGTCCGATCAGGAAGCCTTTCGCATGCCGGAACCATCCCGCATTCTGAAGCTGCCAGATTGCACGGCGAATGCCGAACACGTTCAGGTCACAGGCCTCCAGAAACCAGATCAGCCCATCGTCCCTGTACTTTTCCGCAAAGTCTGTTACCCGGTCATACCTTGTTCCGCAAAGCATCGCCAGGATATCCAGGCAGCCTCCGATCAGTCGGCCGGAGAATTCCAATTTCCTGCCTTTCCCTCTCGGGCGGAGTCCCGTCTCCGGGTCAAACGCTCGGATCTTTCTGGGGACGGTGCATGCATAGGGTTCCAGAGGATGATCCGCATCCTTATCGGGCTGAATCTCGTAGTGAGAGTATCCTTCAAACTCCAGTTTCTCCCCCCGCAACAGCTGATACGCATCCCGGATGGCAGCGTGCCAGGGTTTCATCCCGAAGGATGCTGCACAGGGGCCGTAGATTGCCGCCGTGTCACAGAGCGTGGTGAGCAGGAAGGTCAGATTCGTGTTATCCGAATAGCCCATGAACCATTTCGGTTTTGCCTGTGCAATGCGCTCGAAGTCCACATAGCGCAGAATCTCGCACATCAGCTCCCCGCCGCCGCAGGAAATGATTGCATCCGGCAAGTCACCAAGCAGCATTTCGGTCACTTCTCTCCCGCAGTTTTCCGGGCTGGAACTGATGCCGATTCCGTCTCCCGCATAAGCATTCGGGCCGCAGACCGTCTTGAGTCCTTTCTCCTGAAAGACCTTCTGTGCATGGTCAAATGCGGTATGATACGGCTCGATGCTGCAGCCGAAGGACGGCGCAGGAAAGCCGATGGTATCTCCGTCTTTGATGAATTCCGGATATCTCATGTTCCGTGCTCCTCTTTCGATGATCTGGGCGTCAGGCTCCCGGAAGCACCCTGCTTACGGGGGTGTTTCATCATATCATATCCTCCGTCCCGCCGCAAGCGTTCCGAAAAAAGAAAACCGGCCTTTTCAGGCCGGTTTCTTCAATCCTTCCGATTAGCGGATGACTGCCGGATAAATGGTGAGCTTCTGACCGATCAGAATCTTGTCCGGGTTCTTGATGTTGTTCCACTGGGCAATCTGCATGTAGGAAACGCCAAAGCGCTGGCCGATTCCGCTGAGGACATCGCCGGGGGCTACGGTGTAGACGATGTAGTTGCCATAGTTGACGAAGCTGCCGTTTGCATACTGCCAGCCGCCGCTGACTTCATTGAGGTCGTTGTCTTTAATAATGTCTGCCATTTTTATTTCCTCCATTTTTTTATTTTAAGAGGGCTCATTGATGTTCAATGATCGCGTCTCTTATTTACGGGTACATCATACCACAGGTTCTGTCACACAACTGTCACAGGATTTCCAAACTTTTCACATGACGAATTATGTTAACGATTACTTTATACCATGCTCTGTCCAACAAATGTCCAACAGAGTATCCGAAATTTGACTTTCGTATTTATTAATTTTTTATAAAGCCATATTCTCTCCTGGGTATGACATCCTTTTTTTGTGCGAAGAAACAGTCTCTCTTCCGGGATCAAGAAAGCGTCCGAATTACCCGGTTGGCGGTTTTCGGATCAGCTTGTTTCTCAGCCTTCTTTCATAGAGCAGTCTCATTCTCTCATATACCCGGTCAAACAACAGCATTGTGACCACCAGCATGGCATAAACCACAATGCTCAGCAGCATCTCGCTCTTCATGTCTTCCAGGCCCATCACAAACGTCAGCAGTACAAACAGCAGCACGAACACCAGCGTGAAGAGTACAAGCTTAGCCAGGATCCGCATCGCCCGGGAAGGGATCCGGTCCAGTGTCGGCTTCAGGATCGGGTACCAGCCGATGAAGAGATAAAAGAACGCCGCCTCCCGATCCGCGCACAGCAGCAGTGCCAGCAGCGCCGTAACCCCCCAGGTCATCCAGGCGTACTTTTTCCCGAATTCCGAGAGGATCGGGATCAGCGTCAGGCTTGCCAGCATCGGCGCCACATAAGTCAGTACCGGCATCAGATTGCTC
>CAZMXF010000519.1:0-2122 GCA_964570015.1 uncultured Oscillospiraceae bacterium
CTGGAGGCTGTGGCAGGCGGAAAAGCGCTGGCGCGAATTCAAAAAGAACGCTTCCCTGAGACGCCGATCAATGAAATGTTTCTGCGGCATGGGCAGGAGCAGGCTCTGGTCGAACTGATCAACGGCATGGCGATGGCTGCTGCAACCGAAATCAATATTCTTGATCCCGATCAGGTTCTTTTGGGCGGAGGAGTTCTGAACATGCAGAGCTTTCCTCGTGAGATCCTGGATCAGAAAATACGGGAGCACACCAGAAAACCTCTCCCCTGCCGGGAGCTGAATCTGATCTACACGGAAGACGAGCCTGAAAAAAGCGTTATCGGAGGCGCAATTTACGCCTGCAGGAAGCTCGGTGTCAAGCTGTGACGAAACAGATTTGGTTCCGGTTCATGCCTGTCTCTTTTCTGTTCCGGTACAGGCCTCTTCGATTCTTTTCATGAGGATCCTGGCAAACATATAATCTCTGCGGGACCCGTAACTGCTCTTGAGGAGCTTTCCGCTCTTATCGAATACAGCGGAGACCGCCCAGGGCTCTGTCCGGAATCTGTCAGGTCCCAGTTTCAAAGTGAAATAGATCTGATTGTTCTCTTTCCACACTTTACAGTCGGTAATGTTATAATTCTGATAGGATTCCAATACCATTCTGACTGTTTTTTCAAATTGACGTGCTGTCATCCGGCTCTCCTTCCACTCCTGGCTTTTATTCGTTAGAGTATATCAGAGAATGCAGTTTCGAAAAAAACGCGAACAAGCTGCATTCTTCCGGAGTTTTGTTTTTCCCTGTCTCAGCAGCGGATAGCTTCAGCTTCTTCCCTTCAGCTCTTGATGCGCATAGACGCTTTTATTGTTTATGTGGAACAGGTTGTCAGAAAATATAGTTCGAATAGAATAGGAGGCAGTTATGGCGAATATCTTTGATTATTTGAACTGGCGCGGGGATGTCCCCTTTCCTGCCGATCCGTTCAATGAAGTTGACAATCTCATTTTGGCCAATCTGTCCTACACCGATCTGGAAGACATCGTCCCTTCTGACGGGACTGTCATCCCGCTTTCTGTCATTCGGGACCTCTATTTTGAGA
This sequence comes from uncultured Oscillospiraceae bacterium, assembly GCA_964570015.1. Lineage (GTDB taxonomy): Bacteria > Bacillota > Clostridia > Oscillospirales > Oscillospiraceae > Limivicinus. Next base: position 1,080 of record CAZMXF010000519.1, read on the forward strand.
CGCATGATAAAGAGGCTTTGAAGAAGAATCCTTCTTTTCTGGCCAAACCCCCGCTTTTGATGGATGAGATGCTGAGCGGCCCGAGATTCCGAGACCTTACCGCCTGCTGCTATATCAACAATGTCAACGACGACAAGCGGTTTCAGATTTCAGCCGTAACTTTCCTGGTTGGAGACGGAACCATATACGTTGCCTTTCGCGGGACGGACAATTCATTAACGGGCTGGAAAGAGGATTTCGACTTAAGCTATATCGCAGAGACTCCCGGTCAAAAGCTGGCTGTCCAGTATCTGGAGAAGATTGCTTCTGTTCTTCCTTATCCCATTCGAGTCGGCGGCCACTCCAAGGGAGGAAACTTTGCCGTATATGCTTCTTCTTTCTGTGATCCGATTGTACAGGATCGTATCATCAATGTTTATTCCGATGACGGTCCCGGTTTTCTGGAAGATGTGACCCGGTCTGCCGGGTATCTTCGGATTCTTCCGAAGGTAACGAGCATCATACCGGATACCTCCATTATTGGCCTTCTGCTCTCCAGTCTGTCTAAACACCATGTAGTCAAAAGTACAGCCTCGGGGATCATGCAGCATGACGGATTCAGCTGGTGCATCAACCGGAATCAGTTTGTCCCTGCTGAGCTTTCCGAAACCGGGAAGATCATGAACCGTACTTTGGACTCATGGATCAGCAGGTTGGATGATGACACCCGCAGATCCTTTACGGATACAGTTTTCACCATTCTTGAAGCGACCGGAAAAGAAACCGTAAGTGAAATCAAACATGAAAAAATGAAGAGCATGGAAAAGATGATCGGTTCCATGCCGTTTATCCCGAAAGAAAAACAGGCCGAACTTCTTCGCCTTGCCGGGCAGCTTCTGCAGATCGGAGGCCAGGCAGTCCTTGAACAGCTGCCGGACGCCCTGGGGATCAGGAAAGACGACTGAGTGAAGAAACGAGTAAATGAAAAGAACCACACCTTATGGTGTGGTTCTTTTGGTGGACGATACAAGACTCGAACTTGTGACCTCCCGCACGTCAAGCGG
>CAZMXF010000520.1:0-2119 GCA_964570015.1 uncultured Oscillospiraceae bacterium
AGGCAGCACAGGAGCTGGCCGAAGGAGAGCAGAAGCTCCGGGCGGCGCAGGACACACTCGACGCCGGCTGGGCGGAACTGGTGAAGAACGAAGCCCAGCTCGCTGCAGATTATAAATCCTACAACGAGTGGAATGATTCCTTTACCCGGAATAGCAGTCAGTTTCAGGCTCTTTTGTCTGAGCTTGCGTCGATCGAAGCTCGCCGCATCAATCTGGAATCGGAAAGAACAACTGCCCTGCAGCCCTACGTCACCGCCCTTACCAGCGCATATACAGCACTACTGACTCTGGAGGGTAACGCGGCTTCGGATGCGCTGTCCGGCTTGTCCGACTCCCTGGCCGGGCTCTCAGATCAGCTGGCAGGACTCGGGCTCGGGGACCTTCCGGATTTTGATTTTCCCTCTTCCTCTCCCTATGAAGACGCCCTCGCCGCAGCCAGAGAGGAACGGGACCGTGCACAGGCAGCGCTGGATCAGGCGCAGGCGGAATGGGATGCCCCGGACAGTGCCTACAGTACGGAAAAGAGCAGTCTGGATGACCGGGAAACACTTTGCCGCGCACAGCTCGACCAGATTGACCAGGATGCCCTTCTAAACGAAGGAGTCGAGCTCACCACCAAGCAAATGGAACTGGATCTCACCCGTTCCACGCTCCAGTCCAGCAGACAGCAGCTGAAGGACGCGGAAGAGCAGCTGGCCTCTGGCTGGGTGGAGTATTACAACGGCAAGGACAAGGCTGACCGCGAGCTCGCTGAGGCACGGCAGAAACTGGAGGATGCAGAGAAGAAGCTGGCCGACGGAGAGGCGGAACTGGAAGATTCTCTGCAGCCGGAGCTTTTTACACTTGACCGCACGGCCAATCCAGGCTATGTTACCTTTGAGAACGACAGCGCCATCGTGGACGGCATCGCGGTGGTGTTTCCGGTGTTCTTTGTGCTTGTGGCCGCCCTGGTCTGTATCACTACCATGACCCGCATGGTAAATGAGGAGCGCACCCAGATCGGCACCCTCAAAGCCATGGGCTATTCCTCTTCGGTCATCATGTCCAAGTATCTGCTCTATGCCGGGTTCTCCGCCCTGCTGGGCTGCCTGCTGGGCTTCTTCGCCGGAGCCATCGGACTGCCGTATATTGTCTGGTTTGCCTATAACATCATGTATCAGTATGAGGATCTGATCTTTCATTTCAGCGGCTGGATGCTCGCTGCCTGTTTGTTTGTTTCCGTGGCCGGAAGCCTCTTTGTCACCTGGCTTGCCTGCCATTCGGCGCTGGCAGAGAAGCCGGCCGAACTCATCCGGCCAAAAGCTCCTGCCGTGGGCAAGCGCGTCCTGCTAGAGCGCATCGGTCCTCTCTGGCGGCGCCTCCCCTTCCTCAGCAAGGTCAGCATCCGCAATGCCTTCCGCTACCCCAGCCGTGTGTTCATGATGCTGCTGGGGATCGGCGGTTGCACCGCGCTGATGGTAGCTGGCTTCGGTGCCAAGGACTCCCTCGCCGGGGTCGGCGACTTCCAGTATGACGAGATTTCTCTCTATGATGTGGTTGTCACCCTCGATGCCGGGAAGGCCGGACCGCAGCCCGGGGTACTCTGGGAGGACTGGGCGGAGCATGCCGCGCTGGCCCATCGGGAGGAGATCCGTCTTCTGAACCGGGACGGCATTGGCAAGGACACCGACCTCATCCTCGCGGATACCGCGGAGATCACACCGCTGCTCTCCCTGCACACCAGGAACGGAGCCGAACTCCCCTGGCCCGGAAAGGGCGCGGCGGTAATTACTACGAAGCTCTCTGATACCCTGGGCCTGCGTGTGGGTGATTCGGCCGTTCTGCGGCTTTCGAACGGGAAAGAGCAAACTGTCACAGTTTCCGGTGTGTGTGAATATTACGTGGGCCACGCCGTCTTTGCTTCTCCTGATGGCTTTCCGGACACAGCTCGAAACTACGCCCTGATTCGGGTGAAAGAGGAGGAGGACGCGAGTCTCCGGGCCGCCCGGCTGCGCAGCGCGGAGGGCGTCAATTATGTCAGTCTCACCCAGACCGAGCGCGAGACGCTTGAAAACTCCATGGCCAGCATCGACCTGCTGGTGCTGATGCTGGTCTTCTGCTCCGGCGCACTTGCGTTCAT
>CAZMXF010000521.1:0-2118 GCA_964570015.1 uncultured Oscillospiraceae bacterium
GACTGCCGGAACACGGTCCGGCTCTTCATGGCGGGACTCGGGGAACTGATCCGACTGGGCAGCGTGACGATGATCTGCTTTCCCTTTTCCGGTCCACACGGACTTGGAGAACTCATAAGCGATGCCATCGAGGGCCTCGGGGCGAAACCGCTGAAACTGGGCGCAGGGTTAAGCTACGGAGAGTACCGCAGGGTGATGGCGGGGGAACAGCCGGACACCTTTGTCGGCATGCCGGTGCAGCTGCTGTCAATCCTGCGCGTCTGCGGAAAGGGGAGCCTGGAGCGGGCACTGGTAAGCGGCGATGCCTGCCCCCGCGCGGTGATCAATGCCTGTGAAAGGCTTCTCGGGACGGCGCTGTTCCCGCATTACGGCTCCCGGGAGATGGCGCTTGGCGGCGCGATCTGCTGCCAGGCCCACGAGGGCATGCACCTGCGGGAGAACCATGTGATCGCGGAAATCGTCGATGAAGCGGGGAACCCGTTGCCGCCCGGAGAGACCGGAGAACTGGTCATCACGACCATCGGGATGGAAGCGATGCCCCTGATCCGCTACCGAACCGGGGACTATACACGGATCCTTCCGACACCCTGCCCCTGCGGGAGCGCAGTACTGCGACTGGACAGCGTCCGCAGAAAAGGAGAGGCGGCGGAGATCTCCGACCTGGATGAAATGCTCTTTGCCCTGCCCTGGGTGGCGGATTATCGGGCGGAGAGGCGGGAAGGACGGCTTTTCCTGGAGGTTCTGACCTGCGGAGAAGGGACGCTCCCGCCGCTGGATGCGGAATGGTCCCTGCGCCCGGCGACAGAGGAAGACCGCACACTGTACCGGGGAAAGAGAAGGATCGAAGAGATTCAATGAAAACAGCCGGCATCCGCAAAAGCGGATGCCATACCGAAAGCTTTGACAGAAGGGGAGTGCAATGGGAGAGAGAATACGGGAAACCCGCTCGGTTTGTCCGGTCTGCCGGAGAAATCTTCCGGCCTGCCTGACGCGGGAACCGGACGGGACGATTCTGCTGGAAAAGAACTGTCCGGAGCATGGAGCCTTCTCTGTACCGGTCTGGCGCGAAAAGCTGGACTTTGACCAATGGCTTCTGGGGACAGAGCCGCTGGCGGAAGGCTGCGGCCTGTGTTGTCCGGAAGCCTGCGGCATCTGCTCGGAGCATGAGATCGGGACCTGCTGCGCGCTGCTGGAGGTGACGCAGCACTGCAATCTGCACTGTCGGTTCTGCTTTGCCGACGGCGGAAAAAGCGCACAGGACCCGTCTCTCGAGGAGATGAAGACGGCGATTCGCGAGATCGCGGCGAAGTGCGGCCGTCCGCTGCTGCAGTTTTCCGGCGGAGAACCAACCCTGCGGGACGATCTGCCGGAACTGGTCCGCTATGCAAAGGAAGCCGGCTGCAGCTACACCCAGGTCAACACCAACGGCATTCGCCTCGCAGAAGACCCGGATTTTGCCGAACGGCTTCGGGAGGCAGGGTTGGACATCGTCTTTCTCCAGTTCGACGGGACCCGGGAGGATATCTATGAGACGCTGCGCGGAGCACCGCTGCTGGAGACAAAGCGGAAAGCCATCGAGGTGTGCTCCCAGCTCCGGATCGGGGTGACACTGGTGCCTACGGTAGTAAAAGGCGTCAATGACGACAACCTGGGCGAGCTGGTACGGCTCGCGGTGTCTCTGGCTCCGGGGGTCCGGGGAATCCACTTCCAGCCGGTGTCGTACTTCGGACGCTATCCGGGCATGCCGCAGGCAGAGGATCGGTACACCCTGGACCAGCTGATGGCGGATATCAGCGAGCAGGCCGGGATTCCCATTGAGAGCTTCATGCCCTCCCGCTGCGACCATCCGCTCTGCGGTTTTCACGCAAACTACCTGATTGCACCGGGCGGAAGGCTAAAAGCGCTCAGTTCCATCACCCATTCCTCCCATACCAGAGGCTGTGCGAGAGACAACCGGGAATATGTGGCCCGGCACTGGCGCCGGCCTCAGGAAGAACCGGCTCCCGAGGCGGACTTCTCGGAGGAAATGGACTTCGATACCTTTCTCTATCGCCTGCGTCACGGGAGCCTGACCCTGTCGGCGATGGCGTTTCAGGACGCGATGAACCTGAACATCGA
>CAZMXF010000522.1:0-2110 GCA_964570015.1 uncultured Oscillospiraceae bacterium
CGGTCTGGTACGCAGCCAGAAGCGCCTGCTGGTCATAGATCAGATAGACGTTCACGGTATCGATGTTCACCGCATCGGCGTTCCAGTAGTTGGGATTCTTCTTCAGGAAGTAATGATCGCCGTCGGCATATTCCGTGAGGTAATAGGCACCGTTGCCCAGGCTGGTCTCGGGGTTCTTCCACCAGGAGGGGTCTTCCAGCGTGGCAAGCCCAACCTTGGAGGGATAGAACGGCCCTACGGTCAGCAGGCTCGTGAAGTAGGTGCAGGGTGCCTTCAGTGTAAACTGCAGCGTATAGTCGTCCAATGCCACCGCCGCTACGTCGTCGAGGCTTCCCTCTCCGCTGCGCGCTTCCTGAGCGCCCACGATGGGATAGAGGACACTGGCATAAATGGACATTCCGTTTTCCGGATTCAGCGCACGTTGAATGGTGTTAATGAAGTCAGCCGCCGTCACCGGGGAACCGTCGGACCACTTGCCGTTTTCTCGCAGATGGAAGGTCCAGACCAGCCCGTCCTCAGAGACCTCATAATTCTCCGCGGCCTCGTAGACCACATTCCCGTCCGCGTCGAAGCGGATCAGCGGATCGACGCACATCTTGCAGTATTCGGTCCACATATCGATGGCGATGCCCGCCGGATCGAGATCACCTGCGCCGGAAAACGTCGCGATGTTCAGGACCTTCTCTGCCCCTTCTGCCGAAGCACAGGTCATCGGCCCAATTGCCAGAGCCAGGACCAGCAGAACTGCAAGGATTTTTCTGACACTTTTCATTTTGTTTACCTCCGTTTCTAATATGCCAACGGGGCTTCCCCCGATGAGCGCTTACAGGAAACAGGCCACCTGCCGTCCGCCCACGTCCTTCAGTGTTGGTACCAGCTTGCGGCACTGCTCCTTTGCATAAGGGCAGCGCGGTGCGAAGGGACAGCCGGCCGGAAGCTCAATGGGGCTCGGGACCTCCCCCTCCGGGAGCTGCGATCTCTTCTGCCGGGCCTGCACCGGATCCGGAATCGGAACCGCAGACATCAGCAGCTGGGTATATGGGTGGATCGGGTGCTCGCAGACCTCATCTGCCGGTCCGATTTCCACCAGCTTGCCCATGTACATCACCCCGATGCGATGGCTGATATGCCGTACCATGGTCAGGTCGTGTGCAATGAACAAATAGGAGATCCCCTTCTCGTCCTGAATCTGCTCCAACAGGCTCACAATCTGCGCCTGGATAGAGACATCCAGCGCCGAGATCGGTTCGTCGCAGACGATGAACTCCGGCTCCAGGGCCAGCGCACGGGCGATTCCGATGCGCTGCCTCTGTCCGCCGGAAAACTCATGCGGATAGCGCCGGATGTGGTCCGGTTTCAGCCCGACGATCTGCAGCAGCTCCTGTACGCGCTCCGTCTGCTCCTGCAGGCCGTGGGTTCTATAGATTTCCATCGGCTCCGCTATCAGCTCTCCCACCGTAAAACGCGGTTTCAGCGAGGCATAAGGGTCCTGAAAAATCATTTGCATCCGCCGTCTCCATGGCCGCATCTGGCGGCGGCTGAAGTCGGTGATATCGGTTCCGTCGCACCAGATACGCCCGGCATCCGGCTCCCAAACCTTCAGGATCGTCCTGCCCAGTGTGCTCTTTCCGCAGCCGGACTCTCCCACAATGCCAAGGGTCTCTCCTTTTGCAATCTCCAGCGAGACGCCGTTGACTGCGTGAATGAGCGATCTCCGACCCATTGTTCCGGTCCAAATCCGAAAGTTCTTTTCCAGCCCATCGACACGGATGATGGGTTCAGCCATGGCTCTCACCCCGCTCTCTGTCCTGCAGCGCGACCAGCTCCGCCGCATGTTCTCTGCAGTAGAGCCAGCAGGAAGCACTGTGCTCCCCTTCAAAAACAGTCTCCGCCGGGAGATAATCGCGGCAGATCTTCATGGCGTCTCCACAGCGTGCCGCGAAGGGGCACCCGGTATTGATGTGCAGCAGGTCGGGCGGTGTGCCCGGGATAGACATCAGAGTACCCCGTACGGTCTTCTCTCCGGAAGCCGAGCGGCGGGATACACTCTTCAGCAGCCCAGCGGTATACGGGTGTTTTGTTTCATAAAAGATCTCGTCAACGGTTCCGG
>CAZMXF010000523.1:0-2106 GCA_964570015.1 uncultured Oscillospiraceae bacterium
CTGAATCACAGATCAACCAGGTCTGCCGTAATATTATGTCAACCAGCTTTACCCCACCCTTTTCCCCCTCTCTCTGCCACGATGTGCATGAGTCCGGGATTTTACCCCGGGGGTAAAAGTACAGTCCATTTTTGAGGATTATCATAAAACTTTAGCCTGTGAAAGTGCTATTTTCATGTACAAGCCAGAGTCCGTGAGCCCAGGAAGCCCCTGTTTACGGGCCTTCTGGCGATCCGGGTTTTGCCGAAGAATCGATACTGAACGCCCGTCTAACGACGTTGTTTAGTTCAAATGCGCGAATGTCTGAGTTTCGCCCAAAGGATAGGGAAAAAGACAAGCCGGTTGTTTCGCGCATTTGATATTCATACTTCGGATAACAGAATTATATCACGCGGCAACGCAAAACACCAGTCGTAAAAGATTTAACATTTCGTATCGCTTTAGCAGTTGATTTCGGTTATTTTCTCTTTTCTCTTGATTTTCTACGTAGCAAACTGTTTTCTCTTTCGAACTCCTGCTTGATACGTTTCGAAGCAGTCTCAGGAGAAACCGCTGCATCGATATGTTTGAAGTCGCCACCGGTCCTACTAATATCTCTGCCTTTCGTGCTTGATTTAGAAGCTCCTGGTGCCCCAATTGTATCTCTCAATCCATTGTATCTTGGATCCTTTGCTTTTTTTCTACAGCTCTTGCACCGTTTTGGCAGAGAATACCCTTTTTCAGCCAGAAAGATTTGTTCCCCAGCCGCAACAACGAAACTGCACCCGCAATCAATGCACGTTCTTGTAATATCAATAGTAGCCATTATAACCTTCTTAATGTGTCTTCAACATCTTGTAGTTCTCGCTTAATCCTATGGCGTTTAAAAAAAATAAACAGCCCTGTCGCTTTGCTCAGCTCTACCAAGAGAGAATCTCGGCGCTCTTCCAGAGCTTTTTTCCTCTTTTCGGCTTTACTTGCCGCACTACTCTTTCTGCTTGTAGATTTGGTGGATCCTGTGGCTCTATTAGTGGACGAAGATGATGTGCTCTTTAAAGATGTGCTTTTTGATGTAGAGCTGTTTGCAGACGCTGAACTCCTCGTTGTTGAGGAGCTTCTTGATGAAAAAGAATTCTTGTGGAAATGTCTGAACAGAGATGGTATAATTGAGAGAACAATATAAAATTCGCAGATTATTATGTGAATAGAGGAGATCATGAAGAGAATCGTATCTATCACTTGCCTTTTGCTTGTCGTTTTGCTCCTTGTCGGCTGTAGCGGCGGAGTAAGCGTCGGCGGTTTTTCGTCCAAATACATGAACAGCGACGATTATGAAGCCGCCGTGCAGGAAGTGATGACCTATTTCAGTTCGTTTGAGGGTTGCACCATGAAGAAGATCGGGTACGCTGGGGACGCCGCGGTTAAGACGGAGGCAGAAGCTCGCGGTCTCGCACCCGAGGAAGTCATCGTGCTGACTTCCACCTTTGAGACAGACGGGGAGAATCATAACAACGGCCTGAATCCCAATTATACCTATAAAGACTACACCTGGACTCTGACCCGTCATACGTCTGCCGGATTATGGGAGGTCACCGATCACGGCTACGGCTGATGAGCTCCCTTGACTCAGGCGCTCCGCTTTGGCGGGGCGTCTGTTTTTATGGAAACGGTAGGCCGGGGATAGTGTAATCGGAGCAAGAGAGCGGCAATTCCAGTTTATAGATATAGGGAGAGGATTTCCTCTCCCTCTTTTTATGCCGTCAGCAACGCTGTCCAGGTGTCCTTTCCGATCTCGCCGTCCGGGTCCAGCTTCCGGAGATTCTGGAAGGCCAGGACGGCTTTTTCGGTCGCCGGACCGAACTCGCCATCAGGGGTTTCCCTGCTGGCGACAATGCGGCCGCCGCATGCATAGCCGTGGCGGATCAGGATCGCCTGGGCGTTCTTCACCGTGCTGCTGACTGCGCCATAAAACATGGGCCAGCTCCTCGTTTCAAGTGGAACAAGGAACCGTCCCCTGTTTCACTTGAGACGAGGGTCTGTCCCCTGTTTCACTTTGAAATCGAATTTGTCCTGCTATTCCATCGTGTGATGAAGATGCTTCCGTTTCCCTTCCAGGCATTGCAGGTA
>CAZMXF010000524.1:0-2101 GCA_964570015.1 uncultured Oscillospiraceae bacterium
CGGTGAGAGAAGCTTTCATAGAACTCTTTCAGCATTTTCAGCGCCTTCTTTCTCTTCGTTATTGCCCTGTTCCCTCAGGACGATTGTAGGATATCACAGAGTAATTGAAAATGGAAATACCTATGATGCATGGACAATAATACGGGAGAAATATGATAGAAACATGAGGCCTCTGCAAACAGATCCAAACCAGTGACAGTTCGACAGGGGGAGTGTTGCATCGCTATTGCAGTCAGGGCTGTGCTGACTTCTTCAGCAGGCATGGCAGTTAAACTCCTTAAAGACAGACGGACACCGATCAGTCAAAGCTGACAGGTGCCCGCGACTAAAGAAGTTGAAAACATATGGATTAATCCCAAGATGGAATATTGTAGGCTTACGCCTGCTTACTTATTTCACATGCTTCATTTATTCTCTTCTTGTAGTACTACTTGACATGTTACAGACCTCAGGTTAATATAAAATCACTTTTTAGAATAGGAGGAGAGGAAACATGAAAAAAGCAATAGCTTTGTTTCTTATGCTAAATTTTGTGTTGGTACTAATGCCGTTCGCCTATGCAGATACTTCCTGTCCATACAAGCTTTCGAATCTAAGTACCGGATATGGGCATGGTGGTTTTTCATGGGGTTCATCCTCAAACTCAGCGTCTGTGCCTACCCCGATACCAACCTCGCCCCCCACTCCAACCCCGACTCCAGAACCCACTCCAGTACCGACTCCCCGACCTACACCAACACCTGTCACAAAAGCTTATGATTTAAGCTATGTCAGAAATTCAGATGATTATGACATCTCGATGACTACCAGTAAAAAATCGGCGATAATCAAAGACACGCTTGCGAAAGAAGACACCTACTATGATACTGAGCTGAAATCACAGTACTATAACTATACGAATTTTGATATTCTGATAAAAGATTATTTTGAAAACCAGACCCCGATTCCTCGCCTCTGGATATATTTTTACGCGGATGATTTTCAATACATCACCGATGTAACATTCTTGGTAAATGGTGAAGAATACACCTTTTCCCGAGTTTCAAATCAAGATCGTCTCCGCGAACTTGAGAAAGGGATTTCTGAGGAACTTCTGATCGTCTTCGATAAAGATAATTATGAATTTCTGGAAGCACTAATGACTGCGGCCAATTATAAGGAAGGCTCCCAAACCGAGGTTCCTGATAATTGTTCTGTACAGATGACACTTCATGGCTTGAAGGATCTGCATGCTGAGTTAGGGAAAGGTTTTTTACTCCACTTCACTTATATGATGAAAGCTTGGGAAGAAATCGGAGGCCAAGCTTTCATCGACAATAAGCAGGGTACGGAAATGAAAGCCGTGTACAATTGTGAAGCTTCCGGGCACCATTGGAAAGATGCGACTTGTACGGAACCACGCATGTGCACCAAATGTGGTATGACTGAGGGAGAAGCATTAGGGCATGACTGGGTGGAAGCAACTTATTCCAGACCAAAGAGATGCCTCAGATGCGGACAGACTTCAGGAAAACCGCTCAGTGCAAGTACTTCCTGGACACCGGATACAGATATCCCAGCATCAGATGATCTTGCGGACGCAATGTATGCTGCTTCCGATCTGGAAAGAAACCTGCAGGACGTTTTTGATTACATCGATAATTATGGCAAGTGATTCCTAGGAATCCTGTGTGCCGTCCAGAGATGTTCTTGTTTCGATAATTTTGTCTCTTAGTTTCCGGCAGTGCTTGGTGATATGTTTGCACGTCATCTCGGTAGCCCCAAAGCCATGACAGGATGACCGCCTATCTGCGGTAAGAAAGGTTCACAGATAACAGAATCATAATCGATGAAGTGCTTGCGAATCCAGCTAAGATTGAGGCCTGATGGAAAAAGAAGGAGAGTCTGGAATCGAATGCTGCTTACAATGAGCAGTTATTTAATGGCCTGGATTGACTGGAATGCAATGTGGAATACAAATACATGCGACTGCGCCATGACAGTATTCAAATAGCACTGTATTGAATAATTTTGTCTTGTCATCAAAAACATGTACAATATCTTTTACGTATGATAATGGCAAACAAAACGGTATTATTCACCTGCAATCCGATATGTTAAA
>CAZMXF010000525.1:0-1166 GCA_964570015.1 uncultured Oscillospiraceae bacterium
AAGTTCACCACGATGTCCGGATGCTCCTCCTCGAAGAGCTTATACACGCCCTCCCGATCGCAGATGTCCAGCTTCACGAAGCGGAAGTTGGGGTTGTCCATCACGGGCGCCAGCGTGGAAAGGTTGCCCGCATAGGTCAGCTTGTCCAGGCAGATGATGCGATAGTCGGGATACTTCTTCAGCATGTGGAAGATGAAGTTGGAGCCGATGAAGCCGGCGCCGCCGGTAACGATGATGGTCATATGCAATCTTCTCCTTTTGCGTGTTATTTATGTCCGTGGATTTACATGCCTGATGAGCGTTTTCATCTTAAGCTAAAATTCTCATGTTCCAAGGTCAGATTCGGATTATAGTACGGATCGCCTTTCTTAAGTACATCACCCCATTTTTGGTGAAAACGATCTATCTCGCTCTTGAAGCGGATTTGTTTTTCGGCTGTATCCTCCAGTCCTCGGCTCTTACTCTCATAATGATAGAGCTCCGCATAGGGCGTCCAGACGATCAGATATCCTGCCTTGCGTATACGCATACACAAATCGACGTCGTTGAAAGCTACGGCAAAGCTTTCATCCAAACCGCCAACCTGTTCCCAGATACGCCTTGGAATGAGGCAACAGGCAGCAGTCACGGCAGAGAGGTTCTGAGCAATGGTCAACCGACTGGCATATCCGTACTCTCCCCGATTGAAATACTTGTGTGAATGTCCCGCCACACCACCGATTCCCAGAATAACCCCCGCGTGCTGTATGGTGTTATCAGGATAATAGAGCATGGCGCCCACTGCCCCGATATCACTGCGCTGGGCAAACATCAGCATCTGTTCAATCCAGTCCGGCGTAATGACCTCGACATCGTTGTTCAGCAGCAGAATGTAATCTCCCTTGGCCTCTCGCGCGCCAAAGTTGCAGATGCCTGAAAAATTAAAGGGACCCTTCCATGTGACGACGCGAATCTCCGGACGGCCTTCAAGGGAACGGTAGTATTCGAAGGTCTCCGCATTCTTGCTGTTGTTCTCGACGATGACGATTTCCCGGTTGTGCCAGGTGGATTTCTCCGTGATGGAATCGATGCATTTTTTCAGGTCGCTGATGTGGTCCATGTTGGGGATCACAATACTGATCAGAGGCGATCCATCAATGTCATATTGGATTTTGTAGGTCGCCAGG
>CAZMXF010000525.1:1176-2099 GCA_964570015.1 uncultured Oscillospiraceae bacterium
GGATAGATGAGTCCAACACCTTGCCCTTCAGTCCGATCCGCTTCAGGTGCTCCGCCAGCGCAGCCTTGGCGGCGTCCACGGTGTAGGACTTTGCACTGATATTCGACGCTACAGAGCCTTCGTGTCCCCTCCAGTAATATAGAATCTTGGGGATGTGGACAATGTGCTGCGCCTGCTCCGTCAGGCGGAGGACCATGTCGTAGTCCTGGCTGCCATCAAACTGTTTTCTGAAGCCGCCGCCCGCTTTTTCAAGCAGGCCCCTCTGAAACACCGTCAGGTGACAGATATAGTTGTAGCTGCGCAGGGTATCCGGTGCGTAATCCGGCTTGAAGTGCGGGCAATACGCGTCGGATGGATCCTTATGGAAGGTGTTCTCATCCGAATAAACAAAGTCTGCTTCTTCTGCACAAATCGCCTTCATGTTCTCGTATAGGGCGGAGGGGTGAAGCAGATCGTCATGGTCGAACAGTACAATATACTCTCCCGTGGACATCCGCAGGCATTCGTTGGTGTTCTCTGATATCCCCTTGTTTTCACGCAGCTTCTTATACTTTATCCGTTTGTCTGCGCGCGCCGCATCCGCGCAGTATTTTCTGACTTCGCCGTGCTCTGCGTCGCTTCCATCCGCCAGGCAGAGCTCCCATTTCCCATAGGTTTGATTCTGGACGGAACGTATCATCTGAGTGAGGAATTCAATCGGTGTGTTATACAGCGGAACCAGTATGCTGAAGGTGATGCTTCTGTCGAATTTCACGCTTCTCTGCCGCTCCATTTCCTCCTCGGAGACTATGTTGCTCGTCGCCTGAATCCTGGTCTTTTCAATGAAGTAGGCGTTTCGCCTCTCCTTTGCGTAACCGAATCCGCCTTTCATCGTATCCTTGATCGATCGCAGCAAAAGATAGATGATCTCATTTTTCCTGGCA
>CAZMXF010000526.1:0-2093 GCA_964570015.1 uncultured Oscillospiraceae bacterium
CCGTGTGGGTTGCAATTCAGTTTCTTTTCTGCACCAAAAATATGTTATGCGGCATGCAGTGTCTCCCGACTTTTGCCTGTTCTCATGTTATACAGAAGTAAGGCCGCAAAGACCAAGGCAAATCCGACAATCTTTGGTGCGGTGACTGCCTCCCCAGCGATCGCAACCCCCATGATGCTCGCGGTCAGAGGATTCACAACCGTAAAAACTGCCGCTGTTTCAGCCGGTACGTATTTCTGCCCCACCGGCTGAAAAGCAAATCCGAAGCAGCTGCATACCAGCACAAGAAGCAGCATCATGCTCCACTGCTCTCCTGTCTGAGGAAAACCAAAGTCGCCCCTCACCAGAGAAAGGAGCAGACTCAGTCCCCCCATTGTCCCCAGTTGGATGATGCCGATTGTAATCGGGTCACCATCGCGGCTTACCTTTTCCGTTGTCAGGATGCAGACGCCGTAAGTCATGGCTGCCAATATGATGAGTAGAATTCCGAATCCGCCTCCGTAGGTGTTTTTCTGCGTGACGGAGAGAAAGCCGACACCTGTCACCGCGAGGACAGCGCAGAATATCGTCTTTTGCCGGGGCATCGTCCGTTTCAGGACCGCTACGTAAATCGGAACGAGAACGATTGCCATGTTCTCAATCAGTGATGCAACCCCCGTGTCAACCAGGCGCAGACCGTACATCTCAAACATCATACAGGCTGTATATAAGACACCCAGTACTGCTCCGCCAAACAGACTGCTTCTGCTGCAGTGCAGCAGTTTCTTTGAAAACACCGCCGCCAGAACCAAAAACGCCAGAACAAACCGTACAGCCAGCACGCTCATCGGGGACATGCTCTGCATCAGTGTTTTTGAAAAGAGAAACGAGGTTCCCCTGGCAACAAATACAGAAATCAGCAGCAGTTTTGCTCTCCCTTTACTCATAAGCTTCTCCAGTGTCTGCAAAAATGTTTTGACTTGATCATATATTAGCACTTGAGTATAATAAAGTAAAGCAACGATCCACTATCTTTATTTTAAGTAAAACTGAAAGGTCATCTGATGGAAACTTCCCGATATAAGGCGTTTGCAGCGGCTGCGGAAACCGGCAGCTTCAGCCGTGCCGCTGAGAAACTGAATTATTCTCCCTCCGGCATAAGCCAGCTCATTACCGCTCTGGAGTCAGATCTCGGCCTTACACTGCTTAATCGCACGCGCCGCGGTGTATCCCTCTCTCAGTCCGGTGAAGCCATTCTCCCCGCAGTTCTGGCGCTTCTTCAACAGGAAGAACTCATCGCACAGATGTCTTCCGAACTGAACGGCCTGATAACCGGTGAAATACGGATCGCCACTTATTCCAGCATTTCTTCTCACTGGCTGCCAAAGATCATCAAGGAATTTCATCAGGATTATCCGAATGTGAGAATCCACCTGATGGAGGGCATCCGTCAGGAAATCCTACAGTGGCTCGGGGAATCCAAAGCCGATATTGCCTTCCTGAGCGCTGTAAAGGACTCCGTCTATGAATGGATTCCTCTGGCGGACGACCCGATGATTGCCGTTCTGCCAAAAGGCCATCCTCTGGCCGCAGGTGATGCCTATCCGCTCTCTGCGTGTAATCAGGAGGAATTCATTATGCCTGCACTCGGTAAGGATTCCGATGTGATTGAGCTTTTTGATCGGGCAGGCATCCATCCGGACATCACCTATTCTACTTTTGAGGCTTTTGCTGCCTTCGCCCTGATTGAGAACGGTCTTGGAATGACCATTACCAATCAATTGATTACCGATGGGTTTCAGATGGATGTTGTGAAGCTTCCTCTTGATCCGCCACAGCATATCAGCTTTGGAATCATGTTCCCGGATCAGAATAGTCTGTCTCCTGCCTCAAGGATGTTTATCAAGTACGCAAAACGCATCATCTGAGCATATCGCCGAAAACAAGCGTATTACCGTATCAGTTCCATTTGAGTCTTCAGCAGTAAAATCTCTTTTGTCAGGTCGCAGGAAAAGAGCTTTCTTGTGCTCCATGGCAGGATATGATACAATCATCCCGGTAAACCGACCTTTGGAATATGAGCCATCATGCGGTGATTGGAGATAAGCGATGAA
>CAZMXF010000527.1:0-2093 GCA_964570015.1 uncultured Oscillospiraceae bacterium
GGTCAACCCCCGTGTCTCCCGCTCCTCGTCTCTGGCGTCGAAGGCGACGGGCTATCCCATTGCGAAGATCAGCACGCGCCTGGCCCTGGGCTACACGCTTGACGAGATCCCGAACGACATTACCGGAAAGACCTGCGCCTGCTTTGAACCTGCGCTGGACTATGTGGTGGTAAAGCTGCCGAAGTGGCCTTTTGACAAGTTCCCTCACGCATCCCGCCGACTTGGCACGCAGATGAAGGCCACGGGTGAGGTAATGGCCATTGCTCCCAGTTTTGAGATGGCTCTGATGAAAGCAGTGCGCGGCGCCGAGATTTCCCTGGACAGCCTGAACTGTATATCCACGGATCCGCGTCCGATCCGCACCCGGCTGCTGGATCAGGACGACCACCGCCTCTTTACCCTGTTTGAAGCTCTGAAGCAGGGGATCAGCCCGGAGGAGCTCCATGACCTCACCAGGATCGACCTCTTTTTCCTCCGGAAGCTGGCATCTCTCGCTGCCTTTGAGATACGCATCGCGGGCAGACCCCTGAGTCCGGAGGACTATACCCTGGCCAAGCGTCTGGGTTACCCCGACTCCGCCCTGCGCCGGATCACCGGAGCGCTGCTGCCGGCAGAGATGTCCTTCTCCTACAAAATGGTGGATACCTGCGCAGCCGAGTTCGACGCTGAGACGCCCTATTTCTACTCAAGCTGCGACACGCTCTGCGAGTCCCGCAGTTTCCCGCGCAGCGGAAAGCCCGTGGTCATGGTCCTGGGCTCCGGGCCGATCCGAATCGGCCAGGGCATTGAGTTCGACTACAGCTCCGTCCACTGCGTCTGGACCCTGCGGGAGATGGGCTACGACGTGGTCATCGTGAACAACAACCCGGAAACCGTTTCCACTGACTACGACACGGCAGACAGGCTCTACTTTGAACCACTCTGTCCCGAAGACGTCTGGAACATCATCCGTGTGGAACAGCCGGTAGGCGTGGTAGTGGCCTTCGGCGGCCAGACCGCAATCAAGCTGACAAAGTTCCTCTCCGAAAAGGGGATCCCCATCCTCGGCACCTCCGCCGACGGAATCGACACCGCAGAGGACCGGGCCCGCTTTGACGCGCTGCTGGAGCGCTTCGGAATCAGCCGCCCGAAGGGCCGCGGTGTGAACACCTTGGACGAAGCACTCGCAGCTGCTGAAGACCTGGGATACCCGGTGCTCCTGCGTCCCAGCTACGTTATCGGCGGCCAGAACATGTGCATCTCCCGGGACCGCGAAACCACCGAAACCTATATGCGCGGCATTCTTGCCGGCGGCATCGAGAATCCCGTACTGGTAGACAAGTACATGCCCGGCATCGAACTGGAGGTAGACGTGATCTCGGATGGCACGGACGTGCTGATTCCGGGAATCATGGAACACATCGAGCGGGCCGGCGTGCACAGCGGCGACTCCATCGCGGTCTACCCGCCCTACAATCTGACGGATCGCTTCCTGCACCGGATCTGTGACGTGTCGGAGAAACTGACACTGGCTCTGGGCACGCGCGGACTCGTGAATATCCAGTATCTGATCTTCGACGGCGAGCTCTATGTGATTGAGGTGAACCCCAGGGCGTCCCGTACCGTTCCTTATATTTCCAAGGTGACGAATGTCCCCATGGTGGACCTGGCATCCCGGATCATGCTGGGAGCGAAGCTGAAGGATCTGGGCTACGGCACCGGACTCTGGCGCACCCCGCCCTACTATGCCGTGAAGGTCCCCGTGTTCTCCTTCGAGAAGCTCTCGGACGCAAACTCCATCCTCGGCCCTGAGATGAAATCGACGGGCGAGGTCCTGGGTCTCGGCCGCAGCTTCGCTGAAGCGATGTATAAAGGCCTGACCGCTGCAGGCTTCCACATTCCCTCCGCCGGGGACAAGGTCCTACTGAGCGTGGAGACGGCGGATTACCCCGAGATTCTGAATCTGGCGCGGCGCTTCCATGAGCTGGGGCTGCGTCTCTGCGGCACCGAAGGCACCGCCGCCACCATCGCCGGAGCAGGGCTTCCGGTCGAACGCTTTGAAGCGGACCAGATCCTCCGCGGTGAGGCCCCTGGCCTGAAGCTCATCGTCTACA
>CAZMXF010000528.1:0-2087 GCA_964570015.1 uncultured Oscillospiraceae bacterium
CGACAGACGACGAAGCAAACTTCGTTCCGGTTGTCCGTGCGATTATTTCTGCAGATAACTTCGGGGGCAACAACCGCAGCGAGGGCTATACCAACATGGTCGATCTCGGCGGTCTGATTGATGCCGGTGCCGTCTGGTCCTCCAACGCAAAGGCTGCCCGTGATGCTCTGGATACCGCAATCGTTTACCAGGTACATGGGGCAGATCACAGGCAGGTAAGCGGACTTTCGATCTATTACCCGCTGCAGGTACAGGGTTCCATGGAACTCAAGATCTTCCGGGATGTCTGTGTCAGCACCCATTATCTGGCTCTGGTTGACAAAATCGCCTACGGTTTTGCAAACGGCGGCAGCTGGGCCGGTTACAGCGAAGATACCCCGTGGGATTGGGATACCCTGGTGCCCGATTCCGAACAGAGCACTGTGATCACTTTCGATGAGGAGCCCACACTTGATGAAAACAGTTACTATTACTTCATCCTTTCAGAGCAGGGCCTCAATAATACCGTGTCTGTGGAAGCAAAGGTCTATGCGCTCTCGGACGATGAGCAGGACTACCTCTCTCTCGGTTTTACCAGCGACGTGCTGGCTAACTGGGATACCGGTGTTGTGGGCGATGATTTCGACGGCTTCTGGTTCGCCCTGC
Source organism: uncultured Oscillospiraceae bacterium (assembly GCA_964570015.1). Lineage (GTDB taxonomy): Bacteria > Bacillota > Clostridia > Oscillospirales > Oscillospiraceae > Limivicinus. Next base: position 646 of record CAZMXF010000528.1, read on the forward strand.
CCGATGGTCAGAACCTCAGCGTCTATTACGTTGACGAAGGCGATGGCTATGATCTCTATACCACCCCTGTCAGAGTAAACGGAGATGACACAAATCTTCGTTTCGCCTGGTACTATGATACGGATGAGATCCAGGTTCTGGACCTCTGGGACGGTGTCGGTGACAACGGCATGGCCGCCCGAGCGGGAGAAACGCTGAAACCCGGTGACCGGATTGTTCCGCTCTTTGACGCTCTGAACAAGGATACCCTTGAAGAATCGGAGTATTACGGAGAGGAATATATCTGGGAGGACGGAGACAATGTCGTATTCGAGCATCTTCCGGATGGAGATTATCTGTATTGCTTCGTCATCGATGATATCTTCGGCGGCAGCTATGTGACTGACTTCGTCAGCCTTGCTCTTGACCAGGGCAGCATCACTTACAAAGCGGCCTGATGTTTGATGGCAATTGCATGCCAAGACAACATTACGCCCGGGGCATCTCTGCCCCGGGCGTTTTCTTTCCGATGAGGACCGGCTTACGCTGAGTGAGTCAAGTCCCTATCTTTTTTTATTTCAGCCGTTCACGCTGTCCAGGAAGCGGCGGAAGGCCGCCCGGCCCGCATCGTCGCGCTTGAAAACTCCTGCGTCCTCCAGCACCTTCTCGAATACTGCGCCGACTTCTTCCTGTAGGACCGCTTCCGCGTTCTCCGCGTTGAACGCCCTTCTTTTCAGGATCTCTTCCGCCCAGTCTGCATGGGAGGCCGTCCGTTCGTCCGCCCGCAGGTCCGCACCGCTCAGCATCGCATCCTTCAATACGTCAAGCTCCGTCAGCAGACGGGAGGGCAGGACCGCGAGGCCCATGACCTCGATGAGGCCGATGTTCTCTTTCTTGATATGATGCAGTTCCTGATGCGGGTGGTAGACTCCAAGAGGAAATTCCTCGGTGGTGATATTGTTGCGCAGGACGAGATCCAGCTCATAGTCCTCTCCGCGCCGGCGTCCGATGGGCGTGATGGTGTTGTGCGGCTCTCCGTCCGTCTCCGCGAAGACGAACACGCTCTCGTCACTGTAGCCGCGCCAGTGGTTCAGCACCCGCTCGGCCAGGTCGATCACCCGTTTCGGGTCCGCGCCGCGCAGGCGCAGTACCGACATCGGCCAGCGGACGATCCCCGCCCGGACATCCGGGAAGTCGCGGAAACAGTATTCTTCCTCCGTCTCTGCCCTCGCCATCGCGAACTCATAGTGGCCGCCCTGGAAATGATCGTGGCTCAGGATCGACCCACCCACGATGGGCAGGTCCGCGTTGGACCCGACAAAGTAGTGCGGGAACTGTCCCAGGAAGCTGAAGAGCTTCTCAAAGGCTGCCCGGTCGACCTTCATCGGGGTGTGGCGGCTGTTAAACACGATGCAGTGTTCGTTGTAGTAGACATAAGGGGAATACTGGAAGAACCAGTCCTC
>CAZMXF010000529.1:0-2080 GCA_964570015.1 uncultured Oscillospiraceae bacterium
GTTGAGAGCGTGCTGACGCCGCGTATGGATGTGGCCGCGCTCAATGTGGAAGCGGACGGAGAAGAGATCCTCTCCATTATCAAAGCGCAGAACCACAGCCGCCTCCCCGTGTACGAGGGAAGCATCGACCATATCATCGGAATCCTCCAGATTCGCAGGTATATCAAGGAGTATCTCCGTTCCGGGAAAACGCCGGATTTGCGAAGCCTTCTGGATGAAGCGTTCTTCGTCCATCAGAGCACAGAGCTTGCTGAGCTGCTGCCGATGCTGTCCAGACAGCGGATCAATATGGCAGTGGTGACCGACAACTTCGGAGGAACCCTCGGTATTGTGACTGTTGAGGATATTGTCGAAGAGATTGTCGGTGAAATCTGGGATGAAGACGACGTGGTGGAAGAGGCCGTTACGGATCTCTCTGAGAATGCCTGCATTGCGGACGCCGATGAGAGCGTCACGGATGTGTTTGAGCATCTGAATTATAAAGACCCCGAAGACAACGACGAACTTGTTGATACCCGGCTCGGCGAGTGGGCGTATCAGATGTTCGATTCGATCCCGTCACCGGGAGACAGCTTCCGTTACCATGAGCTGACTGTGACGGTGACCGAGATGGAGCATAACCGTATCCTGAAGCTGAAGCTTGTCCGGATTCCGGAGACAGCGGAAGGAGGCGATCCCGCATGACGGTACCATTTGTGATCGCGGGAATTGTGCTCTGCATTATTCTGTCCAACTTCTTCTCTGCGTCCGAGATGGCCTATTCGTCATGCAATGAGCTTCGTCTGGAAAATGCGGCGGAAGAAGGTTCCCGTCGGGCCAGGATTGCCCTCCTCATCATTCGCCGTTTTGACGATGCGCTCAGTGCGATCCTGATTGGCAACAACCTTGTAAACATCGCATCCTCCTCCCTCGCTTCCGTATTGGTAATCTTGCTGATGGGAAACGACAAAATGACCTGGGCGGCCACACTGATTCTGACTTTGCTGATCATCATCTTCGGAGAAACTATTCCGAAGATCACGGCAAAGCAGAATGCAAACCGTGTTTCCGAGCGGCATGCCTACCCGGTCCGCGTCCTCATGATCCTTCTCAAGCCTCTGATCCTGCTGGTGGTTGGGCTGGTTCATCTGCTGACCTTCTGGATGAAGCCGGAAGAGACCGACGAAGACGAGGCGGTGGAGGAGCTTCAGAGCTTGATCGAAACAGCGGAAGATGAAGAGGTTCTGGATGAGGATCGTTCCGAACTGGTTCAGGCCGCGATCGACTTTTCCGAAATATCTGCGTTTGAGGCGATGACCGCGCGTGTGGATGTGGAAGCGATCGACATCGACGACGACTGGGATGATATCCTGGCCCAGGTGGAACAGTCCGCGTACTCCCGCCTGCCGGTATATGAAGACAGCATCGACCATGTGATCGGTGTCCTGTATCTGAACCATTTCCTGAAGGCTGTGGTGGACGGACAGCGCGAAATCCGGCCTCTGCTGATGGAGCCCTGCTATGTGTACAAGACCATGAAGCTGCCGGATGTGATGGCGCAGTTTCGCCGGGCGAAGCAGCATCTGGCGGTTGTCTGTGATGAATATGGCGGAACCCTGGGTGTCCTGACCATGGAAGATGTCATCGAGCAGATCGTCGGAGATATCTGGGATGAAACAGACACCGTCGAAGATGAGATCATCCGCCGCTCCGATGACGAATTGGAACTGGATGGCGACATGCCGATCACGGAGTTTCTGGAACTGATGCATCTCCCGGAAGATGAATTCGAAGCGGACAGTGATACTCTTGGCGGCTGGTCGATTGAGTCATTCGGCGGCAGATTCCCGGAACCGGGTGAGTCCTTCCGGTACGGAGATGTCGAGGTCACGGTACTTTCCATGGATGGCAGACGAGTGGATCGTGTACTGGTAAAGCGAAAACCCGCAGAGGAAGAAACATAGTCATTTCATTAAACTCTTTTCCCGGAGTCAGTTTTGATTCCGGGAAAAGTTCCTCTTGCAGAATAGTTGGTTCTGCGGTATAATACACGGGCAAATCCGGGTGTAGCGCAGCTGGTAGCGCGCGTGGTTTGGGACCA
>CAZMXF010000530.1:0-2080 GCA_964570015.1 uncultured Oscillospiraceae bacterium
TCAAAAGCAGCGCCGCAGTAAGGGCAGAATGACGTCTTGTATTCCGTGCTTAGTTCGACCCTTTGTCCGCACTGTGGGCAAAAAATCTGTTGTTCACTCATGAAGCAGCCTCATTTCTGATAGATTTCGGTCCAATTCAACGTATTGAGAAGGTCCTGATCAACAGCAGACCCGGACACTCCGTAGACATCTCCGTAATGGTTCTCATACACATGGTCAGCAGAAACGCTTACCTCGACGGGCCTCCCATAACCGGTTTCATAGGTATTGACGCCACGAATTGCTTCCGATCGAGCTGTACTCATCCTGGAATCGGAAGCCATTTTTTTGTTCCAGGAATCCATCATCCCTGCGCGAATTTCTTCGCTGTTGCGCGCAATTTGCCTGGATGCTTCCAACGCACGCTGCTGAGCCATCATTTGCTGCTGCCTTGCCTGAGCCGCAAGGGTGTTCGACTGTTGAATCACCCTCATCTGGATCTCAGCCTCACGCTGAACACGGCGAAGTTCCAGCGCCTGGTCCGGTTGAAAGGAAATGATGAACTTCAGAAATGCTTCCGTCGCTTCCGCTTCCCTCTCCGGACTTGCGACACAGGAATAGATTCTGTTATATCCCCAGTGGATATAATCCGGCTGCTTTCCGTAATCCCTGCTGTGCCCAAACGGAATCGTGCTGTCAATCTGATTTGCCTGTGCGCTCTGCTTCATGCTGATCAGGCCTCCGATCATACCAAGCGCTCCACCCATCACAGTAAGAGGGCTGATGGCGTTACGGTACTCAAAGCCCAGATACTCACATCCAACGAGAACAATGATGTTCCGGCCCTTATCCTGTCCTTTGAATTTCATGAGCAGCGGCTGACATGTTTTGTTGACAATATCACTCTTAACGTTCGTAACAAGACGGTCGGAGTCAATGACATTTTGAATCATATTGTTCAGTACTGTCTGCCCATTCTTTGCGAACCAGCCTGGAAGCTCCGCAACCGCCACAGGAGTAAGAGTCGCATCCTTTGATGGTTTGCCGTAGGAGAGCATCAGCTCCTCCGGTTCCCGGAATGCGCCTTCATTATTCGGGTTTATGCCGCCGACAGCCGCTCCCTGTTTCATAAGAACAGAGGTATAATCATCCCAGAATACTTTTGAGTCTGTTCGAATGGTGATTCCCAGATTATCATGATAGACAAGAATCGCATCCCGATAAGAAGAATAATCATTGTAATCTTCGTTGTATATCTTCGCAATATGCGAAAAGCCCAAAGGAATCAGCGCGGAGGCAATCGGCTGATTCGAATCACGGCATCGAAAAGTGACTTTCTCTCCTGCAAGAGAATTGTGCGCTTGGGATATAGATTTGGGATGATTGGGCTGCGGGGCCGCAGATCTGTTTTGAGCCGGCAAGTTTGATGCTTCATGCTCGGCAGATAGTTTGGGCAAAGGAGTTCCGCATTTGGGGCAGAAAACAAAACTTGCCTGGACAGGTAATCCGCATCTTGGACAGAACTTTGCCATGTGCATTTCCTCCTCGAATGATGGAATATTCCCGAAGTCAATAAACTGTTCTATTCAGTCCGATCACTGTTCTCTTCATCCGCGGCGGTTCAACTGACCCTGTGTTTTTTCATTCCACTGCCCGATCCGCCTCAATTCCGCCTCTTTGTCCCAAATAAAGCTGGTCCTCATCTCTGTCCCATGATAGATGTTGGCAAAGTTTTCCCAGTGTTTCATGAAGATGTGAAGAGCCGGGAGCAGAAGAATCAGCATGCCCGGAAGGAAGCCTGTCTTCCAGTAGTAACACGCCGGAAAGACAAGGGACATCGTCGGCGCAACCAGACATACATAGCGTGTTCCGAAAGCAAGCAGAATCGCAATTCCGAGCAAAAGAAAGAACCATTGCCATCGCCATGCCAGAACCGCTCCGCCCAGGGCGGCCAGCCCTTTACCACCGTGAAAACCAAGAAGTACCGGATACATATGTCCGATGATGCATGCCACACCGCCAAGTGGTCCGGCAACAGGCATCGCCGGAAACAGATATTCACAAATCTTCCAGGCGAGAAAAGCTTTGAGGATGTCAAGGG
>CAZMXF010000531.1:0-2076 GCA_964570015.1 uncultured Oscillospiraceae bacterium
TAGGACATCAGGCGGCTGTTATACAGGACCCGCCTGCCGTCGTTGTCCGTCGGGACATCGCACATGGCTTCTTCCACTTCCAGCCGGGCGATCCAGCCCGACCACTGGGGAAAGCGCTCCTGCAGATCCACACAGATCTTCTCCGTGTTCAGCATGGCGGGACCTCTTCCTCTGATTCGCTCCCGTCTGAGGTCGGAGCGGCCTGCGCGCGGTGAAGCGTTTCAGTATAGATCATGAGCACCGCGATGTCCGCCGGCGACACGCCGGAAATCCGCGAAGCCCGGCCGAAGTTCTCCGGGCGGATCTTTTTCAGTTTTTCCCTTGCTTCCAGGCGCAGGCCGAGAATCGCGTCATAATCCAGATCCGTCGGCAGCGGTCTGCTCTCCATGCGCCGGGCCTCTTCCACCTGCTTCAGCTGCCGCCGGATGTACCCGTCGTACTTCAGCCGGATCTCCACCTGCGCAACGATCGCTTTCGCCAGCACCGGGCGCTCCGGGTCGAAGGCTTCCAGGTCCGCATAGCTCAGCCGCGGCCGGCGCAGCAGATCCGTCAGGGAACAGCCGTTTCGGATCTCGGCGGTGCCGCGGCCCCGGAGCATGGCATCCAGCGCTTCGGAGGGCGCTAGATATGTGTGCTCCAGGCGGCCGAGCTCCTTCTCCACCGCGGCATACTTTGCCTCCACGGCGGCCAGCGTCTCATCTGAAACAAGGCCGATTTCGTGTCCGATGGCGCTCAGGCGCTCGTCCGCGTTATCCTGCCGGTGGAGCAGGCGATACTCGCTGCGCGAGGTCATCATGCGGTAGGGTTCGTTGGTGCCCTTGGTCACCAGGTCGTCAATCAGCGTCCCGATGTACCCGTCCTCGCGGTGCAGGATGAAGGGACTCTCCCCCCTGAGCTTCCGCGCCGCGTTCACGCCGGCGACAAAGCCCTGTACAGCCGCCTCCTCATAGCCGGAGGAACCGTTGAATTGTCCCGCTCCGTAGAGGCCCGGGATCTTTTTGGATTCCAGCGTCGGGCGGAGTTCCGTCGGGTCGACGCAGTCGTATTCGATGGCATAGGCCGGACGGGTCATCTCCGCGTGTTCCAGCCCCGGCACTGTGTGCAGCATCTGCAGCTGCACCTCCTCCGGCATGGAAGAGGAGAAGCCCTGGATATAGAGTTCCTCGGTATTCAGGCCCATCGGCTCAATGAACAGCTGATGGCGCGGCTTGTCCGGGAAGGTCATGATCTTTGTCTCGATGCTTGGGCAGTAGCGCGGCCCGACGCCCTCGATGACCCCGGCATAGATCGGACTGCGGTCCAGATTCCGTCGGATGATCTCATGGGTCTCCGCGCTTGTCCAGGTCAGGTAGCAGACCGCGCGGTTCTCCGGGACCGTTTCGGTCGAGAACGAGAAGGGCTCCGGTTCCGCATCTCCGGGCTGGAGCTCCATTTTTGTAAAATCCACCGTCCGTCGGAGCACCCGCGGCGGCGTACCGGTCTTGAACCGGCGCATCGAAAGTCCGAGCGCGCGCAGACGTTCCGCCATCGGCACCGCCGCGGCAAGGCCGTCCGGTCCGGAAGCGCGCAGCAGCTCGCCGACGATCGTCCTTCCGTCGAGATAGGTCCCCGTAGCCACGACGACAGCCCGGCAGCGAAACGCCGCCCCGGTCGCGGTCACCACACCGCAGACCGCGCCGTCTGAATCGACTTCGATGTCCGTGACCTCCGCCTGCTTCACGAGCAGATGCGGCTGCAGCTCCAGGGTATGCTTCATGACCTCCTGGTAGTGCCGCCGGTCCGCCTGTGCGCGCAGCGAATGAACGGCCGGCCCCTTTCCGAGGTTCAGCATCCGATACTGGATGCAGGCCTTGTCCGCGGCCTTTCCCATCTCGCCGCCCAGCGCGTCCAGTTCCCGGACCAGATGGCCCTTCCCCGTCCCGCCGATGGCCGGGTTGCACGGCATATTTCCAACGCTGTCCAGATTCACCGTGAAGCAGATCGTCTCCATCCCGAGCCTCGCCGCGGCCAGCGCAGCCTCGATCCCGGCATGTCCCGCTCCGATCACGGCGACATCACATGTTCCCGCTGTAAACC
>CAZMXF010000532.1:0-2075 GCA_964570015.1 uncultured Oscillospiraceae bacterium
TAATTATTCATCCGCCTGTTGTGTTAAGTTAATGACATTACGTAAAATGGGGCTTTCTGGCGATCCGGTATATGCCGAAGATTAGATATTGAACGCCCCTGACTGCGACAAGGTGTTGAAGCCCTATAAACATCCCTCCTGGATTTCAAATGGATCAAATTATCCCAGAGGCAGGACCCTAAAGTGCAACCTCTGGGATCTCTTTTATTATTCTACATCTTCCCCGATCACCGTTTCGGGTACTCCGCTCTTCCCTACCCTGTCAAGCAGTTGTTCCAATACATCCTTCAGCTGCTTGGGAACAGAACCCCCGAGGTGGGCGGCATTTTCCAGGATGGAGAAGCCGTTGTTCGCGATCGCCCAGAAGATGACCGCCGTGCGCAGGACACCGGGCTGGTTCAGCACATGAACATCCAGCACCTGGGCGATCCCGACCAGTAGGAAGGTCAGCACCTTGCGGCACAAGCTGCGGAAACCGACCGCGGAGCTGAGCTTCCGATCCTCGATCACACACATCACACCAGTGATGTAGTCCACGACTCTATTCCCTTGTTTTCAATGGTCAAACGAGTTCCTTTTACGTCTCAACCAGCACTTTACTTGCCGCGCCAAGCAAGAATTGCGTATTCAGCTTATCCATCACTTCTATATTTGAATTCCTTGTCACTGCTCTCCTCACGTGATACAATTGATCCAACAGAAAGTGTGGTGATGGCTGATGGACTATGAGGAAATGGAATCGGAACTTGAGTCGGCAGGGATCGACCCCTTTGAGTTCTCCCTGATGGACGAGGACGAACGGCACGAGGCCCTGGAAGACGCCTTTCTGGATCCATGGGACTTTGAAGACTTCGATCTGGAATACCCCGGAGGATATACCTATTCTTCCTCTTTACCGGCCACTCCGAATGTTCCGAAGCCTCCTGTCACAGATGCTTCTCCGGTTCTAAAGCAGCCGGTAACCACACCAACTAACTCGGAAAAACCAAATGTATTTACTGTCACACCACGCCCGGCCGCAGGTCCCGCCGCACCGGTATCAGAAGATGCCATACGGCAACAGCGGAGGAGAGGGGAGATTGAGGCAATCGACAGGAAGCTGCATCAGCTCAGGAACATGATTATTATTCTGGCCTCACTTCTGGTGATCATCGTTGTGGCAGGGATCAGCACCGCGAACCGGTTTCCGGGCGTCTCAGTTCCTTCTTACACGATTGAGCCTACTCCAAGTGTCGTACCGTATACTTCTCCCACTCCCAGACCAACACCCAGGCCAACTCCGACGCCAATGCCGAGCGTGCCTTATGTCGGCATGTATGTTTCCTATGTGCCATCCAAATGGACATGGCAGGGCACGGATAATCTCACGGTAAAAGACGCAGCCGGTAACGGAATCCGAACAATCAAGTATCGTTATGACGCACCGCCGAAAATCTATGTGATCTGGGTCAGCGAATCTACAAATCAAGTCGTGAAAGTATCTGTAACCGATCCCACAGCAAGCTCAAACAGAAAGAGTTCCACGAACAAGAAATCCACTTCCGATCCATACCAGGCGAAGGACTATGCTCACCCGGATGACTTTTACTACGACTACCGTGATGACTTCTGGGATTATGAGGATGCGGAAGACTACTGGGAAAGGCATCATTAAGAAAACGGCAGCCACTGATGGTTACCAAAATGCAAAGCAGCCGAACTGTAGAAACAGAACGGCTGCTAAGCTTTTTCATGTGAAGGAGATCGGCAGCGGAAATGTATCGAAGAACTACGTTTGCGATGCCAGATCAGTTTCTTTTTTACGATTTGTTTAATTTATCGCAGATACTTCAGGATCAACTGTTCCCAGGCTTCCTCGGTCTTGTATCCGCCGTCCGGCTCGGGGTCCAAAAGATTCCCTTCTCCGTCGAAGAAGTAGTTTTCCGGCCAACCGTCGTTATCGAACTGCTTGAGCTCCGCGCAATCCATGATGACGGGGTATGTAATCCCGATATCCTCCACGATTTCCTGGGAATCCTCGGCTGTTGAATCCTCATGCCTGCAGCATACGCCGACAAAAAGGACGCCCGCGTCTT
>CAZMXF010000533.1:0-2074 GCA_964570015.1 uncultured Oscillospiraceae bacterium
TTCATGATTAAACTCCTTTATTTCGATCAGGCGTGAAAAAACAGCACTGACCGGTCGGATTCAGATGATATGAATGATTCTATCAATTTCGTCGGAAGTTTTCAATGCGCAATAATGAGCAAAATGCCTTAAGATATACAATATTTATATTTTTGTTTAATAAATATAAACGGTCACAACTTCACCGGTATGGGCCGGTGACAGACGGCGTCAGCCTGACTGACACAATACTGTGTCAGATCAGGTCCGGCGCCGCAGCCACCTCCCTGTTTAAAAAATGATCCCGGGGTAACTCCCGGGATCGTTTTTATGGTCTAAGGAAAGTTCTGTTACATTCTGCTGATCAGGAGGGCGTTGGCGGCCTCGCGCAGGTCAGCCATCTTCTTGAGGGAATCGGCTTCGTCCTTGCCCTTGACGGAGAGATACAGCTTGAGCTTCGGCTCGGTGCCGGACGGGCGGGCGATCACCTTCGCGCCGCTTTCCATGCGGAATTCCAGCACGTTGGATTTGATCAGGCCGGTGTCGTCATTCTTGTAGTCGGTGCGGCCGATGACTTTGTCTCCGCCGATCTCGGCCGGCGGGTCGGTGCGCAGGGAATCCATGACCTTGCCCATCTGGACCATGCCTTCCGCGCCTTCGAAGGCCTTGTTGATCTGCTCGTTGCGGAACCAGCCGTATTTGTCATAGAGAGCATTGATGGCATCCAGCAGAGTCATGCCCTTGGCGGCGTACCAGGCGGCACATTCGACGCAGAGCATCACGGCGTTGACGGCATCCTTGTCGCGGACGTGCGGGCCGGAGAGGTAACCGTAGCTCTCTTCAAAACCGAAGATGTAGCGTTCCGGATGACCGGCGGCTTCCAGCATGGCGATCTGTTCACCGATGAACTTGAAGCCGGTGAGGGTGCGGCGCAGTTCCACGCCGAATTCCTCGGCGATCGGGGTGACCATGTCGGTGGAGACGATGGTGGTGACAGCCACCGGGTCTTTCGGCATGGAGCCCTTTTCCGTGCGGAAGCGGCAGAGGTAATCCAGGAGCAGGACGCCCATTTCATTGCCGGTGATGAGGCGGTAGTCGCCCTTGCCGTCCGGGCAGGCAGCGCCCATGCGGTCGCAGTCCGGGTCGGTGCCGATCAGGAGGTCGGCGCCCTTTTCACGGACCAGCTGCAGCCCCAGTTCCATGGCTTCGCGGATCTCGGGGTTCGGGTACGGACAGGTCGGGAAGTGGCCGTCCGGTTTTTCCTGTTCGGGGACGACGGTGACGTTCTTGACGCCCATCTTGTCCAGCAGCATTCTCACGCATTCCAGACCGGCGCCGTTCAGCGGGGTATAGACCAGCTTCAGCGCGGTGACGTCATTGCCCGGGCGCAGTGCCAGGACCGCATCCACGAAATCTTCCAGGCATTTGTCGGGGATCTCTTTGATCAGTCCGGCTTCGATCCCTTTCTCATAGCTCATCTTTTTGACATCTGTGAAGGCATTGGTCCTCTGACTGGCTTCAAAGACTTTCGAAGCGCCTTCGGGCGGGAACTGGCATCCGTCCGGACCGTAGACCTTGTAACCGTTATATTTGGACGGGTTGTGGCTGGCGGTCACGTTGATGCCGGCGCCGCATTTGTAGTAGCGGACAGCCCAACTGACGGCCGGGGTCGGGACCAGACGGGGGTAAATATAGGCGGTGATGCCGTTGCCGGCGCAGACACAGGCAGCTTCCCGGGCAAACACATCGCTCTTGATGCGGCTGTCATAACCGATGGCGACCGAAAGCAGATCCCCGGAGGTCTTCAGATAGTCACAGAGGCCCTGAGTGACCTTGCGGATGACGAAAATATTCATGCGGTTGGTACCCGCACCCAGCACGCCGCGCAGGCCGCCGGTGCCGAATTCCAGATCGGTGTAGAAGCGGTCGTAGATCTCTTTGGCGTCTTTGAGCGGATTCAGGTTTTTCAGTTCCTCGATAAGATCCGGTGCATCTTTCGCAGACTGCAGCCATTCTTTGAAAACATTATTTACATCCATGGTCAACTCCCTTGTTATTTCAGACGTTTTCTATAATTATAATGTAAAACCTGCAG
>CAZMXF010000534.1:0-2074 GCA_964570015.1 uncultured Oscillospiraceae bacterium
CATCCGACACCTTGCAGAGCGGAAGTTCGCGTTTCATTCCGGCAATATCAATTTCATAAGTCATAGCAGTTTTTCCTTTCGATCCGAAGATCCGTCTTATTTTTCCGCTGTTTTGTCCTCAGCGGTTGAATCCGTTTCATTATCCCTTTGTGAAAACACCCAGAACTTCTGGATGAAATAGCTGGCGACAAACAGGCCGCCGTCCACGACTACTTTTACAAGAGTCGCCGTATGCGCAGCCTCGATCCCGAGCAGATTCACCACCAGCGTCAGCAGTACGGTCGATACGAACAGCTGCGGCACCGCGAGGCAGTAGTAGCGAACAACCGCCTTCCCGTAAGATCCGGTATTCTGAAAAACCAGCCGGTTGTTCAGGTTAAAATTGAAAAACGACGAAATCACGCGTGCCGCAACGTTACAGACCGGTTCCGAATATGCGCCGAGTGCTGCGCCGAACAGAAGCGAAAGCACGAAGAAGCCGCCGGTATCCACCGCCCACGAAGCCACGGAACTCAGCACATACAGCAGCGGCTGTTTCCCCTTTTTCATGCTCAGCTCCGCTGCAGCAGATCTTTTATCATGATCCTGAAGATCCGCCAGGAATCCTTTACCGCATTATAATGCGACCCCAGGTTTTCGTCTTCATAGACCGTCTCGATGGGCTGTTCCACAAACCCGATGCCTCTGCGCTTCATTTTCAGGAGCATGTTTGTCTCATATTCAAAGCGCTCGCCTTCGATTGCGGTAAACCAGCTTAGATAGCGCATCGGGATCGCACGCAGTCCGGTCTGTGTATCGGAGAGCCTGATCCCGTACAGCCGGAACATGCGGGAAGTCGTCTTATTTCCGGCGACGCTCCGCGGCGGAACCCCCGGCAGGTCAAAGTCCCTGCAGCCGAGGATGATTTGGTTCCCTTCCTGCAGCATCCGGTTCCCGCAGGCAATGATATCCTTTGTCAGATGCTGGCCGTCACCGTCGATGGTGATGACGCCTTCTGCATCCGGGAACCGTTTCAACACTTCGACAAAGCCGTCCTTCAGAGCCCGGCCTTTTCCCTTGTTGACGTCATGATGGAGGACAAAGCATTCCGGAAATGCCTCTGTCCTTGCAAAGTGCACCTGATGCTGTTCATCACTGCCATCATCCACGATCATAATCCGCTGAAAGCCCACTTCCCTCAGTCCGTCGACAACGCGATCAAATTTCTCATTCGGGTTGAGAGACGGAAGCACCACCACACAGCGTTTTGTACAATCCAACTTTTCAGGCATTGCTGTTTCCTCCGGACTTGCCCAAGGTTCTTTTTCTGTCAGATATCCTCGATCCACATTACCAGCGGGCTGCCGCCGGAAAGATCGACCACTGCCCGGAAATCGCTGGAGATCACATTCGGGCCGGCCGGCTGCTGTGCGGAGGCCTCTGCGTGGAACTCGATGATGATCAGCTGATCCCGGAACTCATAGGCTCTGAGGATCTGGCTGCCGTTAAACTGATAATAGGAGTTGTGGGACCAGGTATCGATCATCGACTGCAGCAGCCGGTTGTCCATCTCCGTGCCCTTCTTGATGTACGGCACCAGCTGGTCGTAGGCATACATCGGTTCGATGGTGTTGGAACGCATCTGGAGGAACTTGTCAGCGAAGCCGTTGATAAAGTCCGTATAACTGAGACGGGTCGCTTCATCCAGCTGCTTCATGAACTGCACGTCGCCCGCATTTTCATCGATGTGGAAGACATTTCCGTTCTCGTCGTAGATTACGACGGTCGAATCGCCCATGCTGTCCTCGAGCTTGTAGGTCACCTTAGTGGGCAGACCTTCATACTCGTAATACAGGTTCGTCAGGTTGTCATACTTGATGCCCGTCTCAATGATGTATTCCGGTCCGAGGGTCACGCCGTCCACCTCGACACGGTAATTCTCCGGCACGGTGACACGGACGCTGGAATAGAGCCCCAGCTCGGCAAAGTCGTAGCTCTCTCCCGCCACTTTCCACGGGTACAGTTCCGGCTGAATCGCGACACCCATCTTCGCCAGCACACCCACGACTTGGGAGGGCAGATCGATGTCCTTCAC
>CAZMXF010000535.1:0-2068 GCA_964570015.1 uncultured Oscillospiraceae bacterium
GCACATCTGACGCATGTATGTGGCATAGCGGCTTACATTTTCCTCATCCAGAGCCGATTCGATCTCATCCATGACGCAAAACGGCGTGGGACGGACGCGGATAATGGCAAAGTACAGCGCTATGGCCACAAACGCCTTTTCGCCGCCGGAGAGCAGGCTGATGTTGGAAACCGCTTTTCCGGGGGGTTGGATGCGGATATCAATGCTGCAGTTCAAAACATCCGTCTCGTCTTCCAGAGAAATGGCGGCTTTTCCTCCGCCGAAGAGTTCAACAAAGATCTTCTGGAACGCCTCGTTGATCTCCCGGATCTCGCGAACAAAGATCTCTTCCATCTGAACGGTGATCTCCTCAATGATCTTAAGGATCTCACTGCGGGATTTCTCCACGTCGTCTCTCTGTTCGGAAAGGAAATTATACCTTTCGCTGACGCGTTTATACTCTTCGATCGCGCCCAGGTTGGGCGTTCCCAGGGCGGACATGCTGCGCCGCAGTTCTGCCACCTGCCGGGTGGCCTTTCCCAGATTCTCGATATTCTGGCGCACCGATTGGGCCTCGGTGCGGCTGAGCTCGTAGTTGTCCCACAGCTTATCGACGATCTGCTTTTCTTCCATATCGGCGGTAAGCTTTTTCTGCTCCAGAAGGGCGCTGTTTCTCTCCAGATCAAGCAGCTCCCTGTTTTTCTCCTGGGCGGCTTTGTCCGAAGCGCTGCGGCGTCCTTCCAGCTCCATTTTCCGCTCTGTGAGCTGTGAAATGTGCTCGCGTTCACGGCCGGCCTTCGCATGCAGGGTCTCCAGCCGTTCTTTCACCAGCAGCTGCTGCTGGCGCAGCTCGGCGTTCTTCTGCTGCACAGCCTCCATGGTGTTCCTGCGCTGGCCGCTGTCACCCTCCAGTTCGGAGCGCAGCTGTTCCAGCTGTCCGATCGCCAGATATACCGTGTTCTTTTCGGCGTCCAGAGAGGCCTGCCGAGCGCGGATCGCGCCGAAGGTTTCTTCCAGTTCACGCCGACGGGCCTCGAAGCTTTCGACCCCTGCGGACTCTTTCTCCATCTCTTTCCGCAGCGAGGCAAGCTCCTCCTCGGCTGCGGCGGAAGAGGTGCGCAGCGCTTCCATTCGCTCCGTATTCTCCCGGCGGCGGAGGGACGCGGTGCGCTGTTCCTCCTCGAGAGATTCCAGTGCCTCATCGGACGTATCCCAGAGCAGCTGGGCCTGGTTGACAAGTCCTTCCAGCCGGGCACATTCCTGGCGGGAGGAAGACTGTTCTTCCCGAGCGGTATCCAGCTCGTATCTCGCTTTGTCCAACTCCCGCTGGGCTTCGGATAGTCTCCCGGCTGTATCGGACAGCTTCTCGGACAATTCCTTCTGCCTGTCCCGCAGCCGAGTGAGTTCATTCGCCCTGGAGAGGATACCGGTATTCTTTCCTGCACTGCCGCCGGTCATGGAACCGCCGGCATTGATCTGCTGCCCGTCCAGGGTAACGATACGAAAACTGTTATGGTGGCGGCGGGCTATGGCGATAGCGTCGGAGAGCGTCTCCACGACCGCTGTACGTCCCAAAAGATTGGAGATAACGTCTTTATATCGTTCCTCTGTGCTTACAAGATCGGCGCAGATCCCGACATACCCCCGCTCTCCCCTGGGCTCATCGCTGAGTCTGGCAGGACGCATAACATCGATCGGAAGAAACGTCGCCCGGCCGCCGTCTCGTTTCTTTAAAAGCTCAATGGCATCCCGGCCGTTATCCTGCGTATCAACCAGAATATGGCTCACAGCCGCGCCCAGAGCCGTTTCCACGGCGAGGGCATATCTGTCATCGGATCGGATCACCTGTCCCACGGGGCCGCGTATGCCTCGCAGGACGCCGTGCTCCGCTTCCCGCATGACGATTCTGGCAGCCTTGGCAAAGCCTTCCATATTCTTTTCCAGCTCTGCCAGCAGGCCGATCCGGGACTCACAGGAGCGAAGCTCCACGGTCAGCTTTGTATGCCTGTCCGCCAGATCTGCCGCGGTCTGCTCCCGGGAGGCCATCAGCATGGTGTGTCCGGCAATTATATTCGTTGCGCTCTGTTCT
>CAZMXF010000536.1:0-2066 GCA_964570015.1 uncultured Oscillospiraceae bacterium
TTTTTTTGTGAAAAGCACCTTTTATCGTTATCAATACCCAGAATGCCCGTTTATCTATTGACGTTTTACTCTGTTTTATCTAAAATTCAAGATATGGAAGGACATCTAAGGAAGACGGTTTGACCGCTTGTACTATGATGATTTCTGTTTTTCCTTCACAAAGGGAGGCCAACGATGATTGTTGCGGTAGACCAGCCGAACTACTTGCCCTGGAAGGGCTATTTTGATCTGATACATGATGTGGACTTGTTTGTATTTTATAATGATGTACAGTATACAACGCGGGATTGGCGAAGCAGAAATAAAATCATGACTCCTAATGGGATAAAATGGCTTTCCGTTCCGGCCGGTTCAAATCGCAACCGAATGATTTACGAAGTACGTCTGGAAGATAAAAGCTGGCAGAAGAAACATCTGGAAACCATCAGATTTGCTTATAGTAAGGCTCCCTTCTTTCGTAAATACTTCCCTTTTTTTGAAGAAGTATACTTAGGAAAAGCTTGGGATTATTTATTTGATCTTGATCAATTCCTGACAATCTCCATCTCCCAGGAATTTTTGGGAATCAAGACCCGGTTTGTCGATAGCAGAGATTATCCCAAAACGGGAGTCAAGCATGAGAAAATGCTGAGTCTGATTGCTTCCCTGGGCGATGTGGATACCTATGAATCCGGTCCGGCTGCGAAGGATTACATTATTCCGGAGGATTATGAAAAGAAAGGGATCGAGTTGGTGTGGAAAAACTATGACGGCTATCCGGTATATCCTCAGCTGTCGGAAGAATTCACACATCAGGTTTCCATTATTGACCTGCTTTTCAATGTAGGAAGCGATGCACCTTATTATATTTGGGGATGGAGAGATAGTAGCACAATCCCAGCCTATACAAAGGAATAATCTCTAATAGCTGAACAGGACTTCTTACAGTTTTGATTCATCCCATAGTTTAAGGCTGGTGCCTATCCCCTTTTTCAATGCGTTCCTGTAACATTCACATCCCCAAGCGACATCCTCCACCGGAATGCCGCCGGAGGCGCAGAATGCAATCACATTGGGGTCTCTTCTGTAGTTTCCATCCGAGACCACATCCGGAAGATTCAGCACGGTTTCATTCGAGCTCAGCATTTCAAAAAGATGGTTTTTAACTGTCACGGATACCTTCGCTTCCGATTCGCTTGGCGCAGCATCCAGGCCCCGGTTTCCGGCATACATCTCCCGGATATCCGCCGCAAAAGTGCTGATCCGGGAATTGCAGTAAGACCGGTCGATGCAGACAGCCGATGTCACAATCACGCAGGCGCCGGGTTTCAGACAGCCGGCCTCAATCAGCGGATACTCGGAATAAACGCTGGCCTGTGTCGTTGCGGTGATCACCACATCCGCATCTGCGCAGGCTTCCCGGATTGATCTGCAATCCTGATAGTGCTCCATGGGATAATGATGGGCGATACAATGCTCTTTGAATACAGCCCTACTCTTTTCTCCTCTGCCAAAAATCGAAATGCTTTCAATTTCCGAGCATACATCCATCACAGCATCCAACGAATAACGGCCGATCACACCAGGGCCGATCACCGCGACCTTCTTTGCGTGCGGATCCGCAAAGTACCGGGCGAACAAACCGGAAACCGCGCCTGTACGCATGGCGCTGAGAATATTGGCCGACATATAAGCCAGAGGCATGCCAGTGTCAACGTCCAGCAGCTGCATCATCAGAATTGAGCGGGGCAGATTCTTCCGTCCGTTATCCTGATTTGCACCATAGGTTTTAAATCCGAATACCCCATATTTCCCGCCAAGGTAAGCTGGCATCGCGGTAAACCATCTTCCTGGCGCGTCCTTTGGCATACCCGAGATTTCAGACTTTTTCGGAAATCTTGTTCGCAGACCATGGCTGTCATTATTGCCTCCCAGTCGATAATCCCCATCACGCAGAAGCCTGAATGTATACTCCATGGAATCAATGCACGCGTGCATATCCAGAACACCCGCATGAATCATGTCTTCTTCGCTCAAATAAAGGAAATTCACAGTCAGCATCTCCATTTCATATTTTTTTCACAATT
>CAZMXF010000537.1:0-2055 GCA_964570015.1 uncultured Oscillospiraceae bacterium
CATCAAATAATGCCTGCTCACTGTCTTTGTCTTCCTGATAAATATTCTTGATCATTTTCCCACCTGCATCCATTAATTGTAATCAGTTCTAGCAACATCTGCATTCATAAACAACTATTTTCTTCTCTGAAAAAAACAGGCTTTTAGAGCAGAATATTTGTTACCATATATTCACTAATTTTTGTAAGTGGACTGAACACTGCTTACCGGCGTTTCTTCATCTCCGCCCCTTTGCGTGTGAAGAACAGCTGCTCCCCTACTATGGCATAATCCAACTCTCTTTTCTCGCCTTCAGTCATAAACCAGAATGTATCCTGGCTGATCTTGAAAACAAGCCCTTCTTTAACCTCTCCACCGTCTTCATAGTAGAGTTTCTGGCCGTTCTGCAGTTTAACAGGCCGTGTGTCAGGCGGTTTTGGGTGATAGATGCTTATTCGGGTCTTTTCATGGTTCCATGGTTTTGGGTGCCTTTCTTCACGTGGAGGTTGATGCACCTTCTCTGTGCGTGCCAGATACTTTTCACAGGGCGTATTTCCGAACTGCTGCGGACAGATTTCTGTATGCTGAAAACAGCAGGTGTTGCAGGATGGCGAACTCATCTTCCCGTGCACATTCCTTTCAAGATCTCAATACAGTTTCCTGAGGTAGCAGACCGGAACACTCTTTGTGAGCCAGACATGATTCTCTGATAAATAGAACTTATATCCATCGGCAGCCATGGACCTGCAGTCGATCTCATAAATCACAGGTTTCCCATGCCGACTGCCGACATTTCTTGCAGTATCCGTGTCTGCAGACATGTGAACATACAGGCGGCCTTTCGGGATAAGTCCCTGTGCATCGATGGAAGCAACATACTTCTCACCAGTCCCGTGATAAAGAATATCTGGGGGTGTGCATTCCTTGAGCTCTACATCCACCTGAATCGAATGACCCTGATTGGCACGGATCAGCGATTTGTCTTCATTGAACGAATACCGCTGCTTCTCATCCATACGAACAATCTCTTCCAGGGACGTCATATCTATACGGTGTTTGCCGGTAGCGTTGATACCGGCAATCAGCTCATGTACGTCTGCCCATCCGTGCTCATCCAGAGAGATTCCAATAGTCTCAGGCTTATGCCTCAGGATAAGGGCAATAAACTTGCTTGTTTTTGTCAGATTCATAGTTTTTCCCGCTATGTGGTCAAATAATAGTACCTGTCCATCTTATTTTCTTGCTTTTCAGGCTCAACCACTGTTCTCATTATGGCAATGTTGAGCATCTTGAACTATCTTGTGGCAATTCGGGCAAGGAACTGTAGGTGGATCCAAAGCACCAAACACCTCAGTGCCGCAGTTGGTGCATTCCCATACAAGCCATACTTCACCCTTTTCGTTTCTTTCGAAGCCGGTACATTCCCATAAAGATTCCATTGGATGATACCTCTTTTATAATGTTTTTACCCATTCAGTCAATTCACTGGCACTGTGGACCAGTTTTGCGCCAGCTACTTCTCCGCCTTTTACATAAGGCTGAAGCCTTTCCGTAGTCTTTCCTATCCCGCTTCCTCCGGAAGTAGCAAAAGCATATACCTTCTTTCCGGTCCAATCGTACTCCTTGCAGAAGGTGTTAACGACGTTCGGAGCAGCTCCGTACCAGATTGGGAATCCGATAAACACGGTATCATACTCATTAAAGTTATCAATTTTACCGGAGACCGGAACATCTTTCTTACCGAATTTCTCTTTGTTGCAGCGCGCCAGAGGGTTTGTGTATCTGATATCCGCCTCAGTATACGGATGCAGAGGCTGAATCTCAAATACATCGATCCCAAGTTGTTTTGAGGCCATTTCCGCCACATTCTTTGTCATCCCTCCAACGCTGAAATAGGTAATTAATGCTTTCATGGTACAGACTCCTTTCCGTGCCTCTGCTTCCAAAGTAATTGTTATTGACATTCAGTACATTCACTGTCTTCTTGCTTTTCAGATTGTTGCAAGGGATATATTACTAAATGTTTCATCCCCCGTTACTTCCTTAATAATTTGAATCTCCGGTGGGAATACAATC
>CAZMXF010000538.1:0-2054 GCA_964570015.1 uncultured Oscillospiraceae bacterium
CCCGCCTGGTTGCCGATGATGAAGAGGGTCGGAGCAGCTTTCTTGTCCATCTCGGAGGTGAGGGTCTGGCTGTAGGTGCCGGAGGCGGCGGTGACGACCTTTACTTCGACGCCGGTGGCCTCGGTGTACTTTGCGGCGAGAGCCTGTGCGGTCTCGTCCAGTTCCGGCTTGAAGTTCAGCCAGTAGACGGAGCCGTCATTTGCTGCGGATGCAGCGGGAACTGCCAACGCAAAGATCATGACCAGCGTCAGCGCAAGTGCGAGAATCTTTTTCATGTGTTTTCCCCTTTTCTTAAAAATTGATTTTATTTTCAAACCCTTCGGGTTGGAAAAACAATATTCTGCGGTGCTGTTCTGCGCTCCCCCGCCGATGGCGGGGAAGACTGGTTTTCTGCTGCGGGCTGGAAAAACAACAGTAAATTAAATCAGATGCTTCTCACCGACGCGCCCTCTCTCAGCGGCGCGTCCAGGAGCTTGTGCCGGGTGTATGCCGGGTCCTTCAGCATGTTCATGAGGATGCGTACGCTCTCGCTGCCCATCTCCTCCGCCGGCTGGATCATCGTCGTGAGCGTCGGGATAGCGTATTCCGAGACGTTCAGCCCGTCGATGGCGATCACCGATACATCCTGTGGGATCCGCTTCCCGTAGTCCTCCAGCGCCTTCATCGCCGCCATCGCCGTCGTATCCGACAGCATGAACATGGCGGTGAAGTCCTCTGTTCGCTTCAACAGTCTGCAGGTTCCTTCGTAGGTCTCCGGCATCTCGAAGCAGCCGCCGGTCTCTTCGATCAGGTCCTCGTCCGGCTCAATGCCGTTGGCACGCATCGCGTCCACGAAGCCGCGGTAGCGCAGTTCGCTGATGGACCGATCGTCACGGCTCGGGATCACCGCCGCAATGCGCCTGTGTCCCCGCCGGATCAGTTCTTCCGTTGCACGATAGGCCGTGGCATAATCGTCGATGGAGACGGAGGAATAGTCCTTCTCGTCCAGGCTCCCGAAGTAATTGGTATAGCTGCAGCAAACAAAGGGAATCCCGATCACCGAGAGTTCCGACGGCGTATAATCAAACCGCCCGCCCAGGAAGAGCAGCCCCTGCAGTTTCTTTTCTCTCTCGAGGATGGCCCCGGCCTTGACCTCATCCGCATCCGAGCCGATATAGTGCAGCACTATGGTGTAGCCGTAGCGCTCGATCTCGTCCGAAACCGTCTTCAGAACGGAGGAGAAGAACAGGTTCCCGTTCCCCCGCACGATCACGCCGATGGCGTCGGACCTGGTCTTTACCAGATCCCGCGCGCTGTTGTTCGGGATATAGGCACAGCGCTCCACCTCATCCAGGACTCGCTGACGAACTTCCTCGCTCACGTCGGGGTGTTGATTCAGTACACGGGATACCGTACTCACACTCACACTGCAGTTTTTTGCAATGTCCTTGATCGTCATATCCGTCACCCGATTATTGTCAAACCGTCTTTGAAAGCGTTCCCGGAAACGATACCGGAAACGTTTCCAGTCTCTTTATGCACAGTTTATCAGTCGATTTTATCAATGTCAACGAAAACAAAACGCCGAAGAAAAACTTCGGCGCTTTGTCCATTTTTCTGTTTCTTTTTTTGTGCAACCTGACGGCTCAGATGGCCGGGCAGTCTATCCTGCTGAACTCGTCCGTGCGTTTCAGCCCACGTGTTCCAATCCACACCTCGGCTCAGTCAGTCAGATCCGCGTTTCGGATTACTCGGCGAGATCCGCGTACCGGTACAGCGGCTCACCTTTCTCGTTAATGGAAACGTTGGTGAGGCGGGGGTTCCACAGGCAGATGTAGACCTGCGTTGCAACCGGGATCACATAGAAATTCTCCCCGACCAGAAGCTGCTCAGCCTGATGGAGCAGGTCGTTGCGCTCGTTCTGGTCAGCGGTCTCGTTGGAAGCCTCGATCAGCGCGTCATACTCCGGACTGTTCACACCGTTGTAGTTGCCGCCGGAGTAGGAGGTGTAGAGGTCGAGATAGTTGATCGGGTCGTTGAAGTC
The DNA here is from genome assembly GCA_964570015.1 of uncultured Oscillospiraceae bacterium. Taxonomy (GTDB): domain Bacteria; phylum Bacillota; class Clostridia; order Oscillospirales; family Oscillospiraceae; genus Limivicinus. Next base: position 2,024 of record CAZMXF010000538.1, read on the forward strand.
TGCGGTCCAGCTGTGGCGGATCAGGTCGTAA
>CAZMXF010000539.1:0-2034 GCA_964570015.1 uncultured Oscillospiraceae bacterium
TCGACAGAATCTGCCACGGGAACTTTCTCCGGGTCTTCGCCGCGCAGGAATGATTTTGCCTTGCAACAACCCGAAGCAGCAGGCCGAACCCAGGACCATCTTTAAAAAGCAGCTCCACCCTTCCGGTTCAGGAAGAGCGGAGCTGCTTTATCTCTATACTTTTGTTTCTTCAGGCTTTTTTCCGGTTCACCAGTTTGCCGATCAGCATGATCACCGCAAACACAATCAGATACCAGAAGTTCTCCATCTTGTGTCCGACCAGACAGGCATAGACCATGAAGAGCGATCCGGCTATCGCCAAAGCCGGGATGATATAGCGCCGCAGGGCTGTCTCGTCCGCTGCCTTCCGCATCCAGTTGACAAAGATCGGGATGTACATGGCATAGATCGTGATGATGGGCAGTTCCGACGCGTCGAAGCAGAACGGAGCGCTTTCAAATGCGGTCCCAGTGAAAATCTTCGCGCCTCCCCAGACCTCCAGGACGCTTACGAAAATAAAGTACATCCCCCAGAACGCACAGAGCAGCAAACCAAGGATGGCGGAGTTGTTGGGCATATTGGTCTCTTTGCCCACTTCCCCGAAAAGCCGGGGCGCCGGGCCCTCGCCGCGGGCAGCCAGAGAGTATGCGCCCCGGCAGCAGCCGAGCATCAGGCCGTTCATGGTACCGGCACAGGAGATCGCGACGAAAAGGTTGAGCAGGTTCCCGAGAACGCCGCCGAAGATGTTAACAAATGCCACCGTTGCGCCTTCCGCCATCAGCACCTCGACGGAGGCGCCGCCGGCCACGCCGATATAGTAGCAGATATAAGTCGCGATAATGATGATTCCGCCGATGATCAACGCACGCGGCAGATTCCGCTTGGCATCTTTCAGTTCGGAATTGATGGTCGTGGCAATGACCCATCCCTCATAGGCAAACGACGTTGCGCAGACAGAGGCCAGCAGCGGTGATGCTGTCCCGCCCTGTGTCGCCGAAGCCGTGCCGAAATTGCTCACCAGCATGTGATTCGGCCCCAGCAGGCCGACCAGAATGCCGACCACCGCCATGAGACCCAACGGGATCAGCTTGATCACCGTAGTCGCCGCCTGAAACTTGCCCGCCAGTTTCGGTGACAGCGCATTCACCACATAGGCGCATACCAGATACACCATCATCAGCACCATGCACTCCGGCCCGATGACACAGCCGCCTTCCGCCGCCGGAATCAGCATCGGGAGATTCGGCCAGCAGGAAGTCAGGAAGACCAGCGTGTAGCGCGCCGTAAGCCAGGCGAGAATCACCGTCAGAGTCGGATAGTAGATGATGGTCATGAACCAGCCGAGGTAATAACCGTATCGGGGACCGACGGTAGCTTCCGCATAGTCGACGACACCGTTGACTTTTTCATACTTCTGCGCCATCGCTGCGAAAGCGAGGATACAAAAGATCATGATCATCCCGCCGATAATCCATGCGAGGATGCCGAGCGGCATGTTTCCCTCGGTCTTCTGCAGGATGGTCTGCGCCTTGAAGAATACGCCGGAACCGATGACGATACCCACGACCATGCAGATCGCGGTAAAGAGTCCGTACCTGCGTTCAAGTTTGTTTTCCATAAGTCCTCCTTAAAAAGCAATTTGCCTTTTTTACAGCTTTATTTTAACAAGAACCGTGAAAAAGGCAAGTATCTTTCTCAAATTATTTCGGAAGATTTCTGTCTTTCCCGAATGCGCTCAGTTTTTCAGCGTCCATTCGAGGCCGCGGGGGAGATATTCATTCCAGAAATCCCAGGTATGCATTCCGTGCCCGTCTTCATAAAAGAAGTTCGCACCCTCCGCCTCCAGGAAATGCCGGAAGTCCTGATTCACACCGTAAAGGCTGTCCTCTCTTCCAATCGCCATGTAGATCTTCGGCAGCGTCTTCCCGGCTGCCTTTCCTTTGCGGTAAAGGACCTCGGGATTATAGTCTGACCCCAGCAGCTTCTCCGGATCGCCGAATACATCCCGGACCATGGCCTCGGGCATGATGCTGTTGCGCCGCTTTCCGAGTTCGG
>CAZMXF010000540.1:0-2033 GCA_964570015.1 uncultured Oscillospiraceae bacterium
TGGGCGACACGGGAACCGTGTCGAACTTCTACTGGGGCAGCGAGATCACCGCGACACTCAACTCCATCAAGATCGACCAGAAGAACCCCCAGACCAACAAGGTTCTGACCTTCGACGTGAACGGCAATGTGACCAGCGGCACCGAGCTGACGGTCTCCGTGGGACAGAAGAGCGCCAACTATGACGTGATCGTCCCCAGCAGCTCCGTCCGTACGGACGCCAACGGCACCTTTGTCCTGAAACTGGAGTCGAAAAACTCCCCGCTCGGAAACCGCTATTACGTCAAACGTGTACCGGTGGAGGTCCTTGCGGTCGACGACAGCAACTCGGCTCTGAACGCAGACCTCGGCTTCGGTGACTATGTAATCACGAGCAGCAGCACGCCGCTGAAGAGCGGCCAGCTGGTACGACTGGCGACAGGCTCATGAATCGGAACTGGGGAAGGCGGAAACAGAAGACCCGCGTCCTGTTGATCGTCTGTGCGTCGATGGTGGCGGCCGCCGTGCTCTGCTTCGGCGCGTGGCAGTACTTCGCCCGGGTGCTGGAGTCGCAGCAGGCCGCGAAACGCTGGCAGGGGGACGGTGACCTGAAGTTCAGTCAGATCAGCTGTTTTCTGCCGGCGGACCAGACAATCGGCCTGAAAGAGATCTCGACCTTCCGAAACGCAGCATTGAAGAAGATGCAGGACGCGGCACTGGACGTGATGAACAACCGGCATCTGATGGTGGATGCCTGGAGCACCACGGCGAAGCTCTATACCAGCGGGGAACACGGACGGGGCGAGGCCTCGGTCATTGCCGTGGGCGGCGACTACTTCGAGTTTCATCCGCTGCAGCTGCTGAGCGGCGACTACATCCGGCAGTCGGACCTGATGAAGGACAGGATTGTCCTCGGGGAAGAAGTGGCCTGGCTGCTCTTCGGCGGCACAGACCTGGCCGGCATGACGATGAAGCTCAACGGCACGCCCTATGTCATCGCGGGCGTGGTGGAGCAGGAACAGGACCCCGCAAGCCGCAAGTCGAACAGCGACGACCTGGACCTCTACATGAGCTATGACGCGCTGCTGGCGATCGATGAGAACGCGAAGATCAACTGCTATGAACTGGTGATGGCCAATCCGGTCAAGAACTTCGCCCTGAACGCCGTGAAGGACAAATTCCCGATCGGCCGCGGCGAGATCGTCTGCAACTCGGAACGCTATGACTACGGAAAGATGATGGACCTTGTCCTGCACTTCGGCTCGCGGGGCAGCCAGATCAGCGGCGCGGTGCTCCCGTACTGGGAGAACGCCGCCAGGATGACGGAAGACTGGGGCGCCCTCAGCTGCTTCCTGGGAACCGTCCTGCTGATCTTCCCGCTTGTGGTGCTGGTCATCGTCGCGCTGCAGAGCGGCCGGCAGGTGAAGAAAAAACTGGAAGAAGACATCCTGCCCGACCTGTCGGAGAAGACTCAGGAATCGATCCGCAAGCGGCAGCGCCGCCGCTGGGAGCGCAAACACGGCGAACACGAAAAGTAAAACATTCATAAGACGAAGAAAAAGCACCGGCTCACAGGTCAAAACGACCGCGGAGTCGGTGCTTTTTTGATGCAAAGATTTGGAATGAAAGCCCGGCAGCCGGCCCCTTTCGGGGCTGACTGCCGGTGTCGGTGCTTCTATGGATGTTCTATAGGTTTCAACCGGAAGCAGGTAAGCTTCAGGCGGCTTCCTGCTGCTCGGCGGGAGCAGGTTCAGGAGCAGGTTCGGGAGCAGGCTCGGGAGCCGGAGCCGGAGCAGGTGCGGGGGCAGGTGCAGGAGCGGGTGCCGGCGCAGGAGCAGGTGCAGGTGCAGGAGCGGGTGCTGCAGGCTCAGCAGCGGGCGCCGGAGCTGCAGGCTCGGCTGCGGATTCGGAAGCGGGGGCATCGGCCTTCGGAGCGGTTTCCGCAGCCTGCTTGGCCTTTTCTGCCTCTTCGGCTTCTTTGAGCTTCCGCAGTCTTTCTTTCTCCAACTCTTCTTCTTTGAGCTTTCTCAGCTTTTCCTTTTCTTCCTCTGTGAG
>CAZMXF010000541.1:0-2031 GCA_964570015.1 uncultured Oscillospiraceae bacterium
CGTTCCTTTCCGATATCCCGTGGTAAACGCAGGGTCATACAGGCGGCTGCGCTCCGGTCTGCCTGAGAGGAACTCCCCCACCAGTACCAGCGCCGTCCGGTGGATTCCCTGCTTCTCTGCGTTTTCCGCAAGTGTTCCCACCGTGCAGGAGATCACTTTCTCCTCCGGCCAGCTCGCCTTATACACCAGCGCTGCCGGTGTGTCCGCCGTATACGCGCCCTTCATCAGTTCTTCCTGCAGTTCTCTCAGCATCCCGGCGGAAAGAAACACCGCCATGGAGCTCCCGTGCTGCGCCAGCGTTCTGATCTGTTCACTCTCCGGCACTGGGGTTCGTCCCTCCATCCGAGTCAGGATCATTGTCTGGCTTATCCCCGGAAGGGTATATTCCGCCCGCAGGGCCGCGGCCGCTCCGCAGAAGCTGGACACCCCCGGAGTCACGTCGTATGGGATTTTGAGCTCATCCAGTCGGTCCATCTGCTCCCGGATCGCACCGAAAACGCTCGGGTCTCCGGTATGCAGACGCACGGTCATCCGGCCCTGAGCTTCAGCCCCCCGGACGGCGTCGATGACCTCTTCCAGCGTCATTACGGCACTGTTCAAGATCTGGCAGTCGGTACGGCAGCGATCCAGCAGCTTTGGATTAACCAGGCTTCCTGTATAAATCACCTGATCCGCACGCTCCAGCAGCGCAGCTCCGCGCAATGTGATCAGATCCGGTGCTCCGGGTCCCGCTCCGACAAAGTGAACCATTTCATTCCTCCCGATAAAAAAAGACGCACTCGGGAACCGAGTACGCCAACGGCAGACGCGTCCTACACGTCTGTCCCAACATGCTTTCGGTTTCGGCAAAAGCACCGTTCTTCCTCATGTATCTGACTGATCCGTTCAGAAGCAGTATGCTTCCGACGGCTTCACAGTGACCGACTCGCCGGGACTTTCACCCGATTCCATGTTCCGCATTCCGCGGGCAGGAAGAACGATATTCTGTTTTCTGTTTCATTTCTGTTCTTTACTGCTGTAGTATGCCGTTATTCTATCATGTTTCGATGCCTATGGCAATGGCTCCACCATCACCCGCACACAAAAAATGAACCGCGGCTGAGTGCCGGAGGTATCCACCCGATACAGATACGCCGTCGAGTTTCCCTGGGCATGCAGATCCTGTTCCCGCAGGAACTGTCGAACCGGTTCCAGCCGTTCTGCCGGCACGGATCGCAGATCATCCGCCACTTCCAGGAAGAAAGACGCGTACTTCGCTTTCGGAAACACGCTCACCTGCTTCGGCATCCGGATATGCTCCTCCCGGATGATGTTTTCATACGTCCCGATCCCGATACGGATGGGGACGCGCTCCGGAAGCTCGGCCTCTTCAAAGTATCTCTGTTCGATGCACACCACCAGTGTGAACAGATCGACGTTCTCGATCCAGCGTTTTCGGATCTGATCCGGCTTTTCCTGGTCGAAGTAGCTGTCATATTTGGTGTCAAAAGCCTCGATGACCCGGATCTGGTCCGCGGCCTGCGCATCCCGCTCATAGTGCCGTGCCGTGATGGACAGCATCATCTCGCGCCTCTTCAGCTCCCGGACCTGCTTCTCCAGATCGGCAATCGTCTCCCGGTACCCCTGCAGCAGGGATTCGGCATCTCCGCTGCGGCAGGTTGCCTCAATGGCATCCAGGGAGAGATTGGCTCCGCGCAGCTTGCGGATGTAGAGCAGATTCAGAAAATCCGGCCAGCTGTATTCATAATAACCGTTTTCCGGGTTGCGCGCCGGTTTTAGGAGACCGCGTTCCCGGTATTTCCGGATCGTCTCTGAATTGAGCCCCGACAGTTTCGCCAGTTCGTTGATCTTCACATGTTCCACCCGTCTAATAAAAATGCAAAAGATTGTTATTTTTTTGTTGACCCTGTCCCCGGGACAGGGTTTATACTGATAATGCAAAGTGGTGTATACCACATTATAATCCAATTTGAGCAATAATACAAGAAAGGAAGAATGTCTTATGTCCAACCTCAGCAGAAGAGATTTCCT
>CAZMXF010000542.1:0-2030 GCA_964570015.1 uncultured Oscillospiraceae bacterium
ATTGTCCGCAGACTGGACTCGGGAGATTATCAGATCATTGCGGGAGAGCGTCGCTGGCGTGCAGCCAGATTGGCGGGACTGACGGAGATTCCGGTTCGCGTTCTTCACGCGGACGACCAGAGCGTCGCGGAGTTGGCACTGGTGGAAAACCTTCAGCGCGAAGACCTGAATCCGATGGAAGAAGCCCGCGGCTATCAGAAATTGATGCAGGACTATGCCCTGACCCAGGAGGAAGCAGCTGCCGGTGTCGGAAAGTCACGCTCGGCGGTTGCCAATGCGCTCCGTCTGCTGAATCTGAGTGCACCGGTATCCGATATGGTGGAGAGCGGAGTTCTTTCCGCAGGGCACGCGCGCACCCTGCTGGCCCTGGAAGACCCGGCTCTGCAGAAGCGCGCCGCCGAGCAGGTGCTGGCCAAAACCCTTTCCGTGCGCAAGACCGAGCAGATGGTCTCCCGTCTGAAAAAAGAAGCGGCCAAAGCGCTGACAGAGGAGCCGGCCGCGGAGGATGAGGTGGATTATGCCTCCGCTCTGTCCGAGGAGCTCTCTTCCGTACTGGGACGCAGGGTTTCGCTCTCGGAGAAGAACAATAAGGGAAAGATCGAGCTTTTCTATGACAATGCCGACGACCGCGAGGCGCTGGTATCCGTCCTGAGAGCGCTTCGATCCTGACAGAAACGGATTTTTCAATTCATAAATAACATCGTATTGAATATCACGAACAGTAAAGGAGAAAACTATGCTGGATATCAGATTTGTCCGGGAGAATCCGGAACTCGTGAAGGAAAACATCAGGAAAAAATATCAGGATGCAAAACTCCCGCTGGTGGACGAGGTCATTGACCTGGATGCGAAAAACCGCGCCGCCATTACCGAAGCCAGCGAGCTGCGCGCCCAGAAAAACAAGCTGAGCAAGGCAAACGGTCCGCTCTTCGGAAAGATGAAAAAGGCTTCTGAAGAGGAAAAGGCCGCCATTCAGGCCGAAATCGACGCGAACATGGCTGCTGTCAAAGCCAATGACGAGCGTCTGGCGGAGCTGGAGAAGCTGGAAGCGGAATATGCCGATGAGATTTACAAGCGCATGCTCCTCATTCCGAATATCATCGATCCCTCCGTTCCTCTCGGACCGGATGACAGCTGCAACGTCGAAGTTGAGCGCTTCGGTGACCCGGTCGTGCCGGACTATGAGATTCCCTATCATACCGAGATCATGGAACGCTTCAACGGCATCGACATGGATGCCGCCGGCAGAACCTCCGGAAACGGCTTCTATTATCTCATGGGAGACATCGCCCGTCTGCACTCCGCCGTGCTGGCCTATGCCCGTGACTTTATGATCAACAAGGGCTTTATCTACTGTATCCCGCCCTTTATGATCCACGGAAATGTGGTGGAAGGCGTCATGAGCCAGAACGATATGGATGCCATGATGTACAAGATTGAAGGAGAGGACCTCTATCTGATCGGAACCTCCGAGCACTCCATGATCGGCAAGTTTATTGACCAGATTCTGACTGAGGATCAGCTCCCGCAGACACTGACCAGCTATTCTCCCTGCTTCCGGAAGGAAAAGGGCGCCCACGGCATTGAAGAGCGCGGCGTCTATCGCATTCATCAGTTTGAAAAACAGGAGATGATCGTCGTCTGCAAGCCGGAGGACTCCATGGCCTGGTATGAAAAGATGTGGCGCTTCTCGGTGGAGCTGTTCCGCAGCATGGAAATCCCCGTACGTCAGCTAGAATGCTGCTCCGGTGACCTGGCGGATCTGAAGGTCAAATCCTGCGATATTGAAGCCTGGTCTCCCAGACAGAAGAAATACTTCGAGGTCGGCTCCTGCTCCAATCTTTCCGACGCGCAGGCCCGCCGCCTGAAGATTCGCGTCAAGGGCGAGGACGGAAAGACTTATCTCCCGCATACGCTGAACAACACCGTCGTTGCACCGCCGCGCATGCTGATTGCCTTCCTGGAGAATCATCTGCAGGCTGACGGCAGCGTCACCATTCCCGAGGTGCTCTGGCCCTACATGGGCGGAA
>CAZMXF010000543.1:0-2030 GCA_964570015.1 uncultured Oscillospiraceae bacterium
TTGGCATCATTCAGATATCGCTTGGTTACTACCTTATACATGGCTGTACTCCTTTTGCCGTGTTGATTGAGCGAAACGGCTTGAAGCCGCTCGATCATCCATCAGAATTGTACACTGAAAACCTTTCAATGTCAATTTTTACTCTATAAATTATCCAAAATTGTCGGTTTTTGACTTTTTCTCAAAACTATTCTTCCGCAATCTGTTCGATATAAACCCATGAGCTGTTATCGTGCGGAATCAGATTGATTACCACCGGGACAAAACGGTCATGGACATTTCCGTATGGGACGCTGCCCTCCATATCCTGCAGATTATATGTATATGTATAACGGTCGGTACGGTAAAAAACCCGATCATAGATTTTCATGAACAGAACAGCATTCTGTCCGCTGTCCTCGTTGTTTCGGACGAGAGACTGCGGGCTGTCCGTATAGATGGAAAGCAGTCCCGGCTTATCCTTCAGTTCGTTCGCCACGTATACGGCAAACCCGCAGATCGCCGTAACCGGATCCGGTTCATAGGACATCTCCCTGGTATAGAGGAATTTGGCCTTGATGGTCTCCCCTTCTGCATTTTGAACCGTTGCTCCCACAGGATGCATCACATCGGCCAGAACAACTTCGTCGAAGCCCATGTCATACAGTTCCCGGATCAATTCGATGATATAATTGCGCAAATCCGCATTGTAGGGGTCCAGCCAGGAACCGTTTTCATCGCTGTAATTAAACCCGGTCTCGGTTCTGAGCGCATACTGAGTGCTTCTCGAGGCAAGCATCTCATCGATAAAACAGCTGATCTGCGCAACCATATAAACACTCTTCCCGTCCTCCCTTGTTTTGAGCGCAGGAATCAGCTTTGGAAGGGAATTGGTAAAGTCATTGTCGGTGCCGAGACCATAGCTGTAGGCAAGAGACGCTTTGGAATTCCACATCAGCTGGCCGCTTCTCGGTTTCATCTCCAGCATCAGAGCATTGCCGTCGACGAGGTTCGCCGCGGCATCCTGCAACCTTCTCTCCCCGATCTCCTCAGCACTGATGAAAACAGCACGGAGAGGTCTCACCCTTCTGCCGGCGGTAGCAACGACACGGGAATAATCGGGAGGCTGAAAGACAATCTCCGGAACCACAGAATCAAACACCATGTTCGGGTCCGCTGCCGTCTGCGTCCCGGATTCGGTTCTTTCATCGGTGTCGGAAAAGACAACTTTCACCGTATCATCGCTGATAACCGCATATTTCTGAAGTCCGTAAAAAAGTACGACCAGCAGTGTAATCAGACCGATCAGAAGAATAAACGGAATCAGCCAATAGTTCCTGCGCTGTCTTCTCCCTCGATAAAAATCTGAGTTCTTTGCCAATGAATCTACTCCTTCTCGGAACGCTTAACTCAAGGCTCAATTTTGGAAATCCGGCGAATATGGCGCTCGTCGTTGGAAAACGGGGTATCCAGAAAAGTATCCACGATTTTCAGCGCCAGCCCCTCTCCGACGACGCGGGCTCCCATTGCAAGGACATTCGCGTCATTATGTAGTCTGGTCGCCTCAGCGGAAAAGCAGTCCCCGCATAGTGCCGCCCGAATCCCGTGCACTTTGTTGGCCGTAATGGAAATGCCGATACCGGTTCCGCAGATAATGATACCGAACTGATATTCGCCGCTTGCCACAGCTTCCGCTACTGCTCGGCCATAATCGGGATAGTCACAGCTCGCTTCGCTGTAAGTGCCGAAGTCTCGGTACTGTTCGCCTCTGCTCTCAAGATGTTTCATCACAGCCTGCTTCAATGCAAATCCGCCATGATCGGAACCAATCGCAATCATTGTTAAATCCTCCATCAAATAGTGTTAATATAATTATAGTCATTTTACGTTTCGATGTCAACGAAGTGCCATACATAAATTGTGAAATCTCATTGCAAGTCTCGGCCTTGCATGGTATACTGCATATATACAGAATGGATTCACAGAAGGTGGTGTTTCTGATGAAAAAGCTTCTGCAGAAAAAGTACCTCATTTTTATTATCCCGGCAATT
>CAZMXF010000544.1:0-2029 GCA_964570015.1 uncultured Oscillospiraceae bacterium
TTTCCCTGGATCGTCTCGGGCCTGCGCTCAATATCCAGACAGGCCCCCACATCTCCGTTGGACATGATGCTGGCTGTATAGATCCCTGCGTTGCAGAGCCAGTACCAGTCCCGCAGCTCTCCTTCCAGCTCCGGACCGAGATAATGACTGCAGCCGTATTCCACCGGATATCCGGCAAGCCGTTTTTCGCGGATGAAGGAAAACAGCCGCCTGTAGTCCTCCTGTGTCAGCATTCGGTTCGGCCATTGCAGGGCCCGGCCGATCGGCTCCAGGTTGATCACCCGCCACGAATCGATATCCAGCCCATCCATGACCAGGAACAGTTCATCCAGTTCCCCGATGTTTTCATGGTTCACGACGGTGGTGACCTGAACGTTCTGAAAGGTATTCTCGTCGATGAGATTCTGAATCCCTCTCATTGCCGCATCATAGCCGCCCGCGAGGCCACGCAGCCTGTCATGGGTCTCCCGCAGACCGTCGATCGATACCGAGACGGTCCGCATCCCGGTCTCTGCCAGCCGGTGCGCGACTTCCCCGGTGATGAGGGTGGCGTTTGTTGTCATGCCCCAGCGATATCCGAGTTCATGGGCATAGCCGAGAATGTCGAAGAATTCAGGCCGCAGAAGGGGCTCGCCTCCGGTGATACACAGATAAAGGCGCTTGAGGTCGAAATCCTCTTTCACTTCTTCCAGGATCCGTCGGTACTCGTCAACGCACAGTTCTTCTCCGGGCTGAGGCATGCAGTTGCTTCCGCAGTGAAAGCAGTGCTCATTACAGCGGAGTGTGAGCTCCAAAAACAGCTGACGGAGATCCGGCTTCCGATACAGGCCCCGGATATGGTCCGCCAGCATATCCATGTTGCGCTCTTTGAGTGTCTTCATGGATTTCCTTCCGTCGGAGCGGAGGACGGTTCTGCCTCTGCGCTTTCAAAGAACATCGGGGGACCGTAGACATCCTCCGGGATGTTCTCTTCCGGAACGAATTGGGGCTCGAACATTTCAGGCGGCCCGTATACCGTCTCGGGAAAATTATTCTCCGGCTCAAAGGAAGCGGACGGCGTCTCCGGCGGAGGCCCATACAGCGTCGGAACCGGACTCATGCCGCAGCCGGCCGTCAGGGCCGCAGAAGCAGCAAGCATCCCGGCCACAATGGCTTTTTTCTTTCTTGGTTTCATGGTATCCTCCCTGATTCCGTGTCAATCCGCCGCGGTCTTTCAGAACAGTTGTTTTCACATTATATCATCCCTGATCTCAAAATACAATTATGTACTGTCATATGTGTATCCCGGAAAGAACCGGCACTGTGCAGATCCCGTGGCTGTTCTCTGTTTTATTACGCCAGCTGTTTTGAATACGACTTGACAGGGCTTTTCCGGACCGTTACAATGAATCGCAGATTCAATTCTGGCATAGAGAGGGGACAAGATGAAGAGGATGAAAAGATTTCTTTCGATCATGCTGGCGCTGGTGCTGGTCTTCTCGATGCAGGCGGGGAATCTGACTGCATTTGCCGAACAGGCGCCTGCTCCAACGGAAAATCTCCCGCTGACGCAGACGCTTCCGTCCCCTGTGTTGGAGGACGGCCACTTCGATGCGGATCTCCTGAAGCAGTGGGTGGACGCATACCTGGAGGAGAATTACTGGAACCATCCCGGCTGTGAAATGGCGATTGCGTTCTGGTATTCCGGGACGGATGAGACCTGGTTTTACAACGCCGACGAGTGGATCGGCTGTGTCAACTGGTACAAGCTTCCGGTGTGCATGCATTATGCGGAGAAGCTTAAGAGCGGCGAACTGACAAAAGAGAGCGTCGTGACCGGCATCACACTGGAATATGCCATGAGCACCCTGCTGGAGCACTCCAGCGGACCAAGTCTCTATTCGCTGGTCACGGATCTTTCCGACAGGGAAGGACTCAGCTATACGGATGTGGCGAAACAGTATGCCGGCGATCTGCCGGAGAGCTATTTCACCAGCGAATACTACAACAACGCCTATACGGCGCGCCTCATGATGGAGATCACCAAGAC
>CAZMXF010000545.1:0-2027 GCA_964570015.1 uncultured Oscillospiraceae bacterium
TCCGATTTGAATTAGTTCAGGGCAGAATTCTCCGTGCCTCCAGGTAGTAGCGCTTTTCCTGCGCGTGGCCCATGGAGAAGGTCTTCCGGGGCAGGACGCCGCCGGAGAGGATGCCCGGGAAGAGACTGTTCTTGTCGATGGCCGGGAGCCGGAATCCCACGCTTCCCGCCTCATGTTCCAGCGCACGGAGTGCGGCATCGCCGTGGATGTAGTCGAGCTCTCCTTCATTCTCCGTCAGCCACCGGTCCAGTTCTCTCTGGAGAACTGCCAGCGGGAGCAGGTCCCCTTCTTCCAGAATCCGGAGCATACCGCTTTTTCCGCCGCTGACCCAGGGAACCGGCGTTCCCTCAGGTGCATCGAAGCGCTCCGAGAGATTCCGGATCAGTTTCCCCGTATCGCAGTGCTTCACGATGCGGTGGATCGGCTCGAACACCTGGCTCGGGTCATGGATATTGTTCAGTTCACACAGGGCATAGCGAGCCGGATGCCGGCTGAAGTCCTGTTCCGGGTGCTGCGCCTTTTGTTCCTCATAGCAGGCTTTTGCCGTCGCGAGGGAGTGGTTTCCGTCTCCCACGGCGTACAGAAGCCTGGCAGCCGGGTGTTTCTGCCGTTCCCGGTGTTCATACGCTGCAATCCGCTGCTCCAGCGCACGCCGTTCTTCCCCGTCGACCAGCCAGCCGGCCAGGTGTCCGCCGCCCAGCATCAGATCGAAGTCATACAGCTTCTTCAGGTAATTTTTGTGTTCAGTCAGCGTCTCGATCACTTCACCCCGCTCATCATCGCAAAGTAGCAGGACATGCGGCAGTTCCAGGGCGGCGCCCCTCCGGACCGCCATGCGGGGCGGAATCCGCTCGGACACGGTCTGCTCGGTCGCCCGCACCTCTGCATCGACTTCACCGCTGTAGTTGTACTGTTCCAGATCTACCCTGCCGATGAGGCCGCAGCGGATCTGACCGTTTCGGAGCGTGCGCTCCGTATAAATAAAGCAGCCGGGATATGCCTGCAGCAGGCCTTCCCTGAGATACTCTGTCATTGTCTCATGGATACGGCTAATGGTCTCGTCTGAGGAAAAGGAGAGCCTGCACTCCGGCAGGATCAGATGTCCGGCCGATGGCACCCCCTCCGTGAGGGTGTCAACCTGCTCCCAGTATTCGGGCTGGGAGGTAAACTGATCACATGCGATGACTGCCCAGCGTTGCAGATCGCAGTTCTCCGGAAGGAGAATGTCCGCAGCACCGAAGCAGTCATTGGTTTTGGATGTACAATCTGTCATAAATCAGAACCTTTAATCGGAATCGGCGGTAGTGGCAGCAAATTCAGTCTGCGCATTCGCCGTCGGGAAGACAATCCGAACATCCGGTTCCGTGTCCCCCTGCTCCACCGCGATCAGAAGCCGCCTGTTCTCGGGCATGCCGCCGATGCAGGTCGAGAGCGTGATGATATGGCTGTCGGTGGTGACTTCCACATCGTCCAGCCAGGTTCCGCTCTGAAGCGAACGGAGATAGGCGGCGCGGTCGGCCTCGATCATGTCGTTGTAGGTATAGGTTATATAGCGGTCATCGTAGATCACAATCGCGCAGACCTTGTAGTCATGCTCTTCCGTCAGGGTGTATATGTGGATATCACGATGCTGCTTCATGTATTCGACATTATCGTACTGGTTGAGCGTACCGAACATGCTTCCGTCGCTCATGTTGTGCCCGTAGATCACCGTGTTGAAGGTGTCAAAGTGCTGGCCTTCCTCCAGATTGGTGTAGATGGAGCCGGGATAGCCGCTGTAGCCCTCGATGGTGATGTTCAGGTAATAGTTGTCCTCTGTCGGATGCTGCAGGATGGGGTAACGGATGTTTGTACCCGGAATGTCCAGCAAGGCAATCACATGGGGATTCTGCTCATGATAGCGGAGCAGATCCTCCGGCGGGTCATACGGCTCCGGGGTCGGAGTCGGGGTCGGGGTCTGGGTGGGCGTCGGTCCCTCCGGTCTGGATCCGTACAGCACATCTCCTGTGATGCAGATGAGGGAAGGA
>CAZMXF010000546.1:0-2023 GCA_964570015.1 uncultured Oscillospiraceae bacterium
CCCTTCCCGATTGCAACGGCCGCCAGACTGGATGATGGAGTCCAGCCCGGCAAGCGCGCGGTACACTTCGGGGAAGTCCACATCGACGCCTGCCTCAATCAGGCTGGTGGAAATCACCTTACATGGCCGGTCCTCCCGAAGCCGTTCCCGTATCTCCCGCAAGATTCGTTTCCTGTCAAATGGGATCATCATGGTGGATAGATGATAGTTACCTCCGGCTGCACCCAAAGCACGATACAGCGCCTGTGCCTGCCTGCGGCTGTTCACAACACACAGGACCTGTTTCTTCTTCGCCATCTGCTCTACCAGTGCTTCATCCGAGAGTTCACCATCGTCCACATAGGTCACCCGACGAAAAGCCTGGTACATGTTTTCCGGCTCAGGGCACAGTTCTTGAATGTGTACATTCGGAAGATACTTTTTGAGGATAGGTTCAAGCGCGGGCTGTGTTGCTGTACAGAGGACTGCGGAACAGCCATAGCGTTCCACCAATTGGCAGATACCAGCCAGGCACGGCTTTAAGAACGGAACCGGGAGCATCTGCGCCTCATCGAATATGATCACACTCTTGGCGATGTTGTGCAGTTTGCGATTCCTGCCCGGTTTGTTTGAAAACAAAGATTCAAAAAACTGTACAGCCGTAGTGAGAATAATGGGAGATTCCCAATTTTCGGTGGAAAAGGCCCGAGTATCGGCATTCGATTCTGGATGGTCGAAGTCAGCGCCGGAATAATGTGCCGTTATTACGTCTTTCCCGAAGATCATTTCAAAGACGGTCTGCGTTTGTTCTAGAATGGAGCAATAGGGGATGACATAGATTACACGCCGTTGCCCGTGCTTTATCGCATGGTGTAAGGCAAAAGCCATTGATGCAAGTGTCTTCCCGCCGCCAGTCGGTACGGTCATGTAGAACAATCCTGTTTGATCCGCGGCATGCTTAATTGCTGCTTCCCGAATGCAAGTGCGGCGGCGGTTAATCTCATTTGTCGGTGGTCCCCAGGCCTTCACATAGCGATCAAGCTGATTTGCCAGTATTTTGAGGTCGTAGCCTGTCTGCTTCGGTGGGCGATTGAGATAGTATGCCTCGGTGTCCAGCCAGTCCGCGTCTGTAAGGGCTGAAAATAACATTTTTGTGTAAAAGTAGTTCCCGATCCCCGGACGGTTTTCATAGCCGGAGGGAAGTGCCCCAGATATCTCACTTCGCCAGGCATTGCAATCTTCAAGACCTTCCATGCGCGCGCGATTAATCCTTGCCATAAAGGTATCTGCCAGGTCATTCTTCGTGCCAAGATCCGCAAGGCCCGTATGATGGCCCGCGATACACATGGCCGCTGGGACATTTCTATGCTCAAAAAGCAGCAGTGCACCGGCAGTTGAATGATCAACACGCTCTGTGCTTCCTGCCAGCCGCCGCTGAAACGCATCACTGTATTTTCCAATATCGTGATAAAGTCCGCACAGGCGGCCATCCTTTTCCCCAAATGCGCTGGAAAACTCACCGGCAAGATTAGCCACATTTTCCAGATGTTCTTTTAGTGGCTGCCCGCAAGGGTTGGCTTCTGTTGGGCTGTGCGCAAGATAATGATCCATTATTTCTCACTCTCTGATTACGATACAGATGTTAACGGGTTGTCGTCATTCTTGAACTATAAACCGAAAGGCTGTCACATTTTCAGGTCGACGTGGGGACTCTCTTTTACCAGAAAAAAGAAGTGAAAGAAAGATCCCGTATAATGCTAATGTGATCACAGCAAAGATAATTCCCAGTTTCTACTTCGATTATATAGATGCACCGTACGAAATGCAAGTTCCGTTATGACTGACTTCCGCAACTGCGCATAAAAATCGACAGTTAGGGCGCCTCCCGGTTTACATTTGTTTAGTCCTGTGCTAAGATTTCTGCGAAGTTTGCTTCCGGGGGTTTTTATGGCTAAGGACAACAAACAGAAGATCAAGCTCCTTTACCTTATGGAGATGCTGCGGCAGGATACGGATGAAGCGCATCCCATGAGTACCAGTGAGA
>CAZMXF010000547.1:0-2020 GCA_964570015.1 uncultured Oscillospiraceae bacterium
CGCGTGTGTCGATGACCTCTGCGATCCGCCCGGGATAGGCTTCCATCATCATCCGCGCAGCAATCCTGGCGGAATTGCAGGAACCGCTGATCCCGGAGGACATGCAGATGAAAATTACGTCCTTGCCGTCCCGAAGCGCCGGCTCAAAAAAGTCTGCATACTGCTGCGGAGGAATCTGGGAAGTGGTGACCTTCATGCCTTTTTTGATTCTCGCGTAATAATCTTCGGCGTCGAAGTCCGGGTCCTTGACAGAGTTATATTCCTTCCCGTCAATGAAATATGAGAACGGGATGATTTTCAGGGAATAGTCCAGCAGATACTGCGGCGGCAGATTGCCGGACGTGTCGGTCATGACAACAAAAGACATTATCAGAGCTCCTTTACATGGTGCTTGGCAAAGCATAATACAAAACGGCGGAAAAGGCAAGGCGCCGATCGAAAATGGACGAAATCACGGGGTCTACTTTGTGTAGAAACCCGGAAAACATGGACTCTCCTCAGAGTAGAGAAGAAGGGAGAACAAAGATTTCCCTTGCAATTCTCACAGGGAATGGTAGAATAAAACCCTAAATCGATTTGTGACGCACATCCGGAGACAACCTTCTATGAAGTTACGAAATATACAATTGCATACACTGATTTCACTGCTTCTGAGCCTGCTACTCCTGCTCGCTGTGCTTCCGTCCGGATGGGCGGAACAGAATCCGACCCAGGATCCACAGACGGGCAGCGGGGAAGAAACGACGACCGCGGAGGGAAGTGCAGCGGCAGAGAGCGTGCCCGGGCAGAGCGACTGGGAGACCAGGCTGCTGCTGATGATGCAGGAGCACGACGCGAACCCAGATACCATAGCGGCCGGATACTACAATCTGGCGACTGGTGAGGAGCATTATTACAACGGAGATCAGTACCGTGTAAGCGGCAGCATGTACAAGGTGCCGCTGAACATGCTGTTTCTGGACTGGGTCGCGGAGGGAAAAATCACCCTGGATGAGCCCATCGGCGGATACCGCTACTCCCAGCTCCTGGAAGGCACCATTATCGACTCCAACAACGAATACGCCAAGCTGCTCTGGGACTATGCCGGGGCCACGATCAACACGAATCCCGCCTCCACCCTGTATCATCGCTACCGGATCCTGATTGCGCCCATCATGGGCGAAGATCCGGACAACGTGGATGATAAATACTACGAGAACAACTTCTTTACTCCCCGGCAGATGATTACCTGCCTGCGGCAGCTTTATGACGGCGGGGAACGCTATGACCGCCTGATCGAGACCATGCAGCGGGCGGAACCGGAGAAGTATTTCAAGCTTCGGGAAAGACGCTTCAACATTGCCCACAAGTACGGCTGGTACGCGGAAGATCCGATCCTCTATCTGAACGACTGCGCCCTCTGCTTTACGGAAGATCCGATTGCCATCGTGCTCTTTACGACGGGAACTGAGAACGCCTACGGTGTGCTGACGGACTTCTGCACCGTGATGTGCGATTATGCGGAAGAAAAGCACGCAGAACGGCTGGAGCGGGCAAGAGAAGAGGAACAGGCCGCCGCTCTGGCTGCGGAACAGGACCGGCTCGCGGCAGAAGCCGCTGCAGTGACGCAGGAGAGCACTCGTCGGACAGAGCCGGTCAAAACGACTCAGGAGAATCCTTCCACTGGTAAAACAGAGGAAACCTGGATCCATGAACTCACGCTGGGGCCGATTCTCTCTCTGGGACTGATTGCTGCGGGCGTCCTTGCAAGCCTGATCTGGTTTTCAATCCGGCACAGGGGAAGCCGACTGAACCTCTGGTACGGAATCGCCGCGGTGCTGCTGGCGGCGGGCGCAATGATCGTCTGCTTCCCGGGCATGAGCGGGAGAAGCTTTGTCTCGGCCTCCAACGAGGATGCGCCGGTCACGGTGGATCGCTTCTTCCGGGCACTCGAGAGCGGAGATGCGGCCGCAGCGGATGCCTGCCTGGCTTACGGCGCACAGTCCGGACTCCTGAACGGGTATGTGGATGAGGTGCACGC
>CAZMXF010000548.1:0-2015 GCA_964570015.1 uncultured Oscillospiraceae bacterium
CAAGGTATCCTTCTTCTGTCGCAAAGCAGAAGAGCGGCAGATCGGGTAACCTGAATCACAGGTCAGCCTAGTCTGCCGTTCTGCGTAACAGAAGCAGCTCAGAATCGTAAAAGTCTGACTGTTTTAGCAGCTCCTCCGCCAGAAATTCATAGCCGAATTGCTCGGTTAAAGTATCTCGATCAGAAAACAGATTCGTACCAAGGGCCAGCCGATCACCGTCTATCTTTACACCCAAAGCAGCTAAAGTGGTTGGAAAGAGATCGATTGTTCCGAACAGCCGGTTTTTCTCTCTGACCGGTTCAGCAACCGAGTGTATAATGCAATTGTAGATCGACCTTGTGTACTCTGGGTTGATGTCCTCCATGAATCCGCCGTCCATGGTAAGATGGTCTCCGCTTATCACAATCGTTGTGTTTTCATAGAAGGGCTGTTCTTGAATCCAAGCGATGAAATCAGCAACCTGCCTTGAGCAGCACGCCAAGACATTTGCATATGGAGTATCGTAAATATTCTCACACAGCCTGCACGGACAGCCGTCGGGGAAATGTGTATCAGCCGTAAGCATCGTAAGGTTGAAAGGTGCTTCCGACTCAGCCAAACGGCTCAATTCTTCTCTGGCAAAGGAAAACAGCTTCTCATCTTCAAATCCCCACCATGCTTCATAATCTTCAGGAAGACGCTTTGCCTCTTTCAAGGAGTCAGTGTCAAGAATCTCATAGTTCCCGTGCTCCGTAAAGTATACTTCGCGCCCGTGGAATTCGGCATTGGATCCCAGCAACAGGACCTGGTTGTATCCCTGTTCCTCCAGAATCTGGCCGATTGATCTGACACCCGGCAGAAAAACATCTCCTGCTCCGTAGGTGTCTGCCTCCAAAGAGACTTTAACCGGTATACCTGCGGTCTGTGCCACCATGGCTGCGGCTGTCCAGGTTGTCCCAGGATATGACAGTGCTCCACCGAGCCCATCATTATGAGAAAAATTTATGTTGTTTTCTGCCAAAGCTGCAAGCTCGGGAATATAACAGTCCGTGATCATTTCTCCTGCCGAAAGATCGGCAAACGTGCTTTCCATAGATTCCAGAAAAATATAAATCAGGTTCCTCTTCTGCGCCGGAAAGTGCAGTATAGAATTCTCGGGCTTTATATATTGATTCTGAATCAAATCCGATTCCTTGGATTCCGCTCTCATAAACGAAAAAACATGAACCGTCGTACCACAAATGACCACAGAAAGAATGAACAGCACAAGTGAGAAGGACAAAATGTGCTTTTTGACAAAAGACAAATTGTATCTGCCGGTCAGCCACAGGTAAAGCCAAATTTCCGCAAAGAATAAAAGCAAGGAAAAAAGACCGACCTGCATAACCGCACTGCCTAAAAGAGCTCCGTGTACCCCTTTGGAAGTCGTTTTCAGCTGGAAAAGGAGCTGGTCAAACTCCACTTGAACATAGTTTTGCCCCAGCCAGACAGCCAGCATGATCAGTATATCTGCCAGAAATAAGAACAGAGCAGCGGTTTTCTCTTTTTTAGAGCAAGTAATTTTATTCATTTTCTTGTCTCATTTTTTAGAAGCAGAGCTTTCCTCTAACCTGACCTTGCAGCGAACAGAGCAGCTTGATTTCAAGTTAAAATACATCATAATCGCATGACGGAATCTATTGCCGTCCATTTGTATAAATCCTTATGAGTGCTGGGTATTCCACATAACATAAGTGTTCTCTTATAACATGATATCATATTTTATTTTTATGGTAAAGCTGTAAAAATGGCGGCAGATCGGGTAACCTGAATTACAGGTCCCCTGGTCTGCCGCAATGTTATGTCAACTTATTTTATTCTGTCCTTTTCTCGCTGCACTTGCAACGAGAAAAGGACAGAGTCTCCTGTTCATGGATTAGTCCACTTTTTCCAGCGGGATATAGATGTCACAGTAAGTATTGTCGGTCAGATACTCTCCGGGGTTCTTCACGTACCCCTCGGGCACCTTCAGAATGTGTACGGTATAGTTCTGACCT
>CAZMXF010000549.1:0-2005 GCA_964570015.1 uncultured Oscillospiraceae bacterium
AGCCCAGCGGTATACGGGTGTTTTGTTTCATAAAAGATCTCGTCAACGGTTCCGGACTCACAGACCTTTCCGCCGTAGAGAACTGCAATGCGGTCGCAGAGGGAAGCCACAACCCCCAGGTCGTGGGTGATCATGATGACCGCGGTTCCGTTTTCCCTGGCCAGTCGCCGGATCAGATCCAGGATCTGCGCCTGTACTGTGACATCCAGCGCCGTGGTAGGTTCGTCGGCAATCAGCAGCTGCGGCTCACAGGCCAGGGCCGAAGCGATGATCATGCGCTGTCTCTGGCCGCCGGAGAACTCATAGGGATACTGCCGCATGCGTCGCTCAGGATTGGAGATGCCTACCTTGCGCAGCATCTCGATACCGCGCTGCCAGGCTTCCTGCCGGCTGCACTTTCCGTGGGCTGCCAGGCCCTCCGTCAGCTGTGTTCCGACGGTGAGCACCGGGTTCAGATAGGTCATCGGGTCCTGGAAGATCATCCCGATACGATTCCCGCGAAGGGAGCGGAGCAGCGCTTCATGCTGCCGCCGATCGCCGCGCCGCATCAGGCCGACGGGGGAGAGTTCCTGCCCGTCGAAGAGGATGCTTCCGTGCTCGATCTGTCCGTTTCGGGCCAGAAGGCCCAGGCAGGAGAGCATGCTGACACTCTTGCCAGAACCGCTCTCACCCACCAGGCCGAGGATTTCCCCCCGGTTCACATGGAAGCTCACATCTCGCAGGGCATGGACTCTGCCCTGTGCCGTGTCAAAGGACACCGACAGATGCCGGATATCCAGGAGGCGTTCGTTCATGCTCTCCTCCCTCTCGGATTCAGTGCCGTCTCCAGCCCCTCTCCGATGAAATTCAGGGAGAAGATCACGATGCAGATCACCAGCACCGGCCAGACCATCTGCATGGGATAGACGTTCATGAGCATTCTGGCATCCTGGGCAAGCGTTCCGAGGCTCGCCATCGGGGCGGAGATGCCGATGCCGATGAAGCTCAGAAAGGCTTCGTTGAAAATCGCCTGGGGGATCATCAGCGTGACCGTGACGATCACCGGACCGAGACAATTGAGCAGCAGGTGGCGGAAGAGAATCCTCTTCCGGTCTGCGCCGATGACGAAGGCCGCCACGGCAAACTCCTGCTCCTTCAGAGTCATGACCTGGGAGCGTACGATTCGCGCCATGTTGACCCAGCCGTTGACGCAGATGCCCAGCATCACACTGTATACATTCGAGCCGAAGATCAGCATCAGCAGGATCATGTAGATCATGGCCGGTACAGCGTAGATCACGTCGACAATGCGCATCATGATCATGTCCGTCCGCCCGCCGACGTAGCCCGCGACGCCGCCGTAGAGCACCCCGATCACGAGGTTCAGCGCCGTGGAGGCAAAGCCCACCATCAGGCTGACCCGTGTCCCGTACAGGACCCGGGTGAAAATGTCCCGCCCCATCTGGTCGGTGCCGAAGAAATGGGCGGCAGAGCTCCCCTGGTTGCGGGCCATGGCGTCCATTCCGTCATAGGGATAGGGCGAGAGCAGCGGGCCGATCAGCGCCGTCAGGAGAATCAGCGTCAGGCAGACCAGCCCGATCAGGGCCAGCCGGTTTTTTGAAAACGTATCCCAGACATTCCGTCCGAAGGATCTGGATTCCATCGCGATGAACTCCGTATCCCGATCCTCCGGCGGCAGCGGGTCAAAGTATTCCTCGGGTTTCAGCATGGTTGTTCTTTCTTCCCGTTCATTCTGTCAGTTTGATTCTGGGGTCGATGAGCGCGCAGAGCAGGTCCGCGATCAGATTGCAGAAGATGATCAGCGCCCCGATGAAGATCGTGAGCCCCATGACCACCGTATAGTCGCGGTTGGACACCGCCGTGACGAACTCGCGGCCGATGCCCGGGATGGTGAAGATCGTCTCCACCACAAAGCTCCCCGTCAGGAGGAAAGCGATCATCGGCCCGGCTGCGGTGATCACCGGGATCATCGCGTTTTTCAGCACATGCAGCATGGTGATGCGCG
>CAZMXF010000550.1:0-1998 GCA_964570015.1 uncultured Oscillospiraceae bacterium
TGATTATTGCGTCACGCGGAGAGATTCCTCCGGACGAGAGCAGGATTACCATACCCGCTATGTTTATGCACTGGTGCAGATCGCTGACCCCAGCCAAATCCGCTCAGCCTTCGCGGGGCGGGCCAACAACGATCAAACTGCGAAGGGTGTGCGCATTGCTTCCGCGAACCATGCGATAATTGCCATGAACGGTGACTACTTTTCCCATAAATATCACCGGGAAACGTATATCGTCAGGCAGGGCAAGGAATACAAAACCACTTATGTGAACAAGGGCTGGGATCTGCTGATCATCGACCAGTACGGGGATTTTCATGTGATCATGGAACCAAGTAGAAAGAAACTGGACAGTTGGATTCAGAAGAATGTGACAGAGGGCGAACTACAGATCGTCAACACCTTCAACTTTGGCCCAGTGCTGATCGCCGATGGTCAGACAACCAGTCAAAATTTCAACAAAGCGCTGAACTGTGACCACATCGGAGCTAATAAATTAGCGCAGCGGATGTGCATCTGTCAGATGGATCACCTGACTTATATGATCGTTACCTCGGAAGGACCAGATAACGAAAAAGGAGCGGGCTTAACACTGAATGAATTCGTAGGCTGCCTGCGAGAAATAGAAGGAAAACTGGACGGCTATCGGATTAAGACTGCCTTCAACATGGATGGTGGCAATAGCGCCACGCTGGTTTTCAAGGACCCGGATCGCAATCAATTGATCAAAATCAATGGGCAGAACAATCAAAACGCGGAGCGCTGGATCAAGGATATTCTGTATTTCGCGAGCGCCTGGAATCAATAAATGCACACACGGAGGAAGTACGATGCGTGATTCTTGGGGGAATGTGCCAGCCCTTACCATCTTTGGAAAAGAGATAACGGCTTTTGCCTGCCTTGTGGTTATAGGCATGGCGATAGGACTGATGATGGCTTTACAGCGTGCGGAAAAGAATGGGGTTCGGAAGGATTCTGTCCTGTGGTTTGCAATCATAGGGATTCCTCTTGGGACATTTATGGCCCATCTGGTATATTGCCAGTACTACTTTGATGGGCTTGCAAAAATGGAGTTGGGTTGTCTTCTTCATCTGGATACTGGTGGCTTCACAATGATCGGAGCGATAGTGGGCATTGGGCTTTCGCTGGTGCTCTGCAGCTTTATCTGTCAGGAGAAGCTTATACCGCTGGCGGATACTTTGCTGCCGGGGCTTTTGCTGGTGTTGGCAATGGAGCGATTTGGAGAACAATTTACAGAAAATGGCATTGGGATTGAGATTACAGAGAACTGGCCGATTCTTCCCCTGCTTGTTCGAACCGGGCCATACGAAAATATGCAAACGCTGGCGGTGAATCTTCTGGAAGGTATAACCGCGCTGGCAGTCGCCATTGCTGTGCAGCGAAGGGAAAGACCGGCAGGCCAGGTGGCAGGAGCCGGAATGATACTGGTCTTTGCTGCGCAAATGGTTTGGGAGAGCATCCGCAGAGATGACCGCATGATGCTGGATATGGCGAGTATGTTACAGGTTGCGTGTGGAGGAATGCTACTGATTTTGTTTGCTGTTTGCCTGTTTTACCGCAATGCATCATGGCAGAGAAGTGTGGCTCGGCTGATCTGTCTATTGATCAGCCTTGGGATTTTCATCTTGATGCAATTCTGTATGGATGGAAAGATCATCCCTGAATTATCGTTTGAAGCCTGCTTTGCGCTGTCCTGCGCTTCAGCCATGTTGACCGCAGCTCTGTGCATACGGGAACTGAAGCGTGCAACCTTCGCATATTCCTATACGCATAAAGCAGATAGAATCGAAATGCTTCCAACAAGAAGTCAGATACAGCCTGGTCTACCCGCGTAAAACTGTACGAGCCTGGAAGATCGTTCACCGGGCCGAGAGGAGTTTTTCATCATGAGGAAAAATAATATTTTCATTGTGGCGTTTATGATGTTGTTAGCTCTTGCTTCTGCTTCGTACGCAGAGAAAGGCAAGTATTCTATTTCTG
>CAZMXF010000551.1:0-1997 GCA_964570015.1 uncultured Oscillospiraceae bacterium
GTCTCGACACCAACGCACGCAATGAACGCGCCAGAGCGCTGTATCAAAAGCTCGGCTACAGGGAGATTGCCATTGTCCCCACCGTCTTCAACGGCATCCCTGAGGTCAATCTGGTTCTGCTGGAAAAGTATCTATAACAAGTTGACACCTTCGGAGGAGCGCTGTCTATGGAACAGGTTTTGAATCTCTTTTGTCTGGACGGCTGTCCCGTTTCCTGTGAACGATACGGCGAGGGACACATCAATCTGACCTTCCTTGTCGTCACAGACGCCGGAAAACGTTATATTCTGCAGCGGCTCAGCCGGGCTGCCTTTTTCGATATTCCCGCCCTTATGCGCAATGTAACCGCGGTCACGGAATTCCTCGCAGCCCGGAACACCGATCCTCGGAGCTCTCTGCACCTCATACCCACGAAAACCGGTACTACCTGGTGTCGGGATGATGCCGGCGAATACTGGCGGGTCTATGATTTTGTAGAGGACAGTCTCTGTCTCCAAACACCGGAATCCCCCTTGGACTTCTATCAGAGTGCCGTCGCGTTCGGCCGTTTCCAAAATCAGCTGAGGGACTTCCCTGCGGAGACGCTCTGTGAGACGATTCTGAATTTCCACAACACACCCGATCGCTACCGGAAGTTTCATCTGGCCATCGAAGCGAACACAGCCGGACGTCTGGCTGAAGTGGAGCCAGAAGTCAGGTTTCTTCTCGCCCGTGAGGCAGAAGCCGGGACTCTGCAGCGCATGCGCGATCGTGGGCAGCTCCCTGTCCGTGTCACCCACAATGACACCAAGCTCAACAACGTCATGCTCGATGCATCCACCCGCCTTCCGCTGTGTGTCATCGATCTGGACACCGTAATGCCCGGCTTGGTTGCTTATGATTTCGGCGATTCCATCCGCTTTGGCGCCTCTACCGCCGCGGAGGACGAGAAGGATCTCAGCAAGGTCCGGATGAGCCTGGACCTCTTCGAGACTTATGCCGAGGGCTTTATCCCGGCCTGCGGCGGGCTCACCGCCGCCGAGCTGGAATCTCTCCCCCTCGGAGCCCGAACCATGACGCTGGAAAACGGGATGCGCTTTCTGACCGACTATCTCGAAGGAGATCACTATTACCATATCTCCTATCCGGAGCACAATCTCGACCGCTGCCGGACCCAGCTGAAGCTGGTCTCCGACATGGAGCAGAAGCAGGAGCAGATGGCCGCCATCATTCGCCGGTTTCTGCCATAAGCAATCTGCAATATGAGTCTTTCCTTTCGGCCATCGAATGACATGATTGAAAAGACGAACTCTCCCTTCCGAGGCAAATTGATCCAAACACACAACATGTCCAGGCTGCACCTAAAAGCAGCCTGGATTCGCTATCGTTGGGTGCAAACGGGCACACGATTGTGCATACAGGCAAAAAGAGCGCCTCTTCACGAAGGAGAGACGTTTTTTTGCCTGTTTCATATAGCGAAGTTTCTGAAGCAATATCCTGAACGGAAATGTTTTCATTAAAATGCACATCTAGATAAAGAAGTCCTTGCTGTACCACTGCATATATATGAAATTTCATAGAAATCATGCCAGTGCCAGTGCTCATCCGTCCCATGGTAGTTCTTCATCCAAAGCCGATTCATATGAACAGGAAAACGGTCGCCTAAGGACAACCCGGAGCTGTGCAATTGTAATATCTGGATCATTTCTCATTTCGGTAATAATCCTGCTGGTTTAGGGGGAATAGGATTATTTATCGGGTTGAAATCTTGAAATCTGTCGGATCGGAATTCTAAAATCTATCGGATTGAAGTTGAAAAATCTGTCGGATTGTGGTATGCTTTTCTTGCAAGAGGTGATGCATATGGCCAAGATCATGAATAAGGAGAAATACATTCCCCGCATTATCGACGCTGCGGTGGAGCGGTATCTTGCCACGATGGGTGCTGTTTGTATAGAGGGTCCGAAGTGGTGTGGGAAAACCTGGACGTCTTCCTATCACAGCAACAGCGAGTTTTT
>CAZMXF010000552.1:0-1994 GCA_964570015.1 uncultured Oscillospiraceae bacterium
AGGAGATCAAATGAAAAAAACTATCGCAATATTTCTTAGTCTGCTGATTGCGCTCAGCTGTACTGCTGCCGCGTTTGCCGAGACTGCCGCCGCTGATACGGACCCGAAAGCCTGGGCCGAATCCAACGGCTATTTCAAAGGCGAAGATTACTACATGCAGCCCGGGGTTGACGCCGTCACTTCCGCAACTGAATCCGGCGTAGGCGGAATTAACTTTGGAGACATTGACCTGTCCGAAGAACTGAAGAAGGAACTGATCCTCGAGTATCTGAAGGGTGCAGAAAATAACTACCGCGAGATGTATCAGATTGCCACTTCCTACAACAATGTCCCAACGATCGGAAGTGTCGAATACGTCCTGGATCCAGCAGATCTGTCTCTCTTCGGTTCCAGTGAATCCAACACTGCCAAGCTCAACAACATGGCCATTAATCCCCAGGTAGATCTTTACTGGACCCGTCAGATCCGGGAGGGCGACATCTGCTCGGAGGAAATGCCCATCCTTCCCACTTACTTCATGAGCTATGGCGTTGAAATCACGGGAACCTACCGCAATATCGTTTTTGCCGAGCTGAGCGAGGAAGAGATCCCGGTCTTTGTCGCCAAGGCACGCACTTACTTCGCCACACTGAGCAACACGGCAAAGTATGCTGAGATGAGTGATGAAGAGCTGTATGATTACCTCTGCAAATCTCCCATGAACTTTTATCAGATCGTCCCGAGCCGCATTGTTGTGACCTCACCATGGTTCCTGAATGTCTTTGACAGCGGTTATTCCCGTCAGTTTATCAGCGAAGAGCTTCAAAGCAAGCTCCTTGAAGCGGTTAAAGAACAGTACCCTGACGCGGAAAGTCTCACAGCGATGGGGGCTGGCGGCGCAACCGGTCTTAAGACACAGCAGACTTTGAACTTCTGACGTGTTCCTGCACCGGAAGCTGGCCCCACCTACGGGCAGAGTCACTTCCACATCCTTTATCAGCATGTATTAATAAATGCCCTGTGCTGGAACCGACATGGGGCATTTTCTTATGCCTGAAGGGCAATCGTCATTTCTTTTTTGGAAGTTCAGGCACGATGCCCACCGATCTGCAAGTTTCGCTCCAGAGCTGTTGCTCCTTTCGTCAGATTCGTACCCCTAAAAACTGCGTTAGCCCCGTATTTCTGCCTGACATCCAGCATAGCTCCCTGCAGACTGTTTTCCCGCTTCAGCTCATCATAATCGGTCATAAGATCCAGCTGATAGATTCTGTTGTTGCTATGAACATTATCTGCGGAGATACCCAGACGGCGGTAGAGCAGGCGGTGGTCGGTTTTCTTGTCGAATTGGGAAAGCAGCAGGGGAGCGATTGCCTGACGCCTGTTTGTCCGGACATGCAGCCGGACAGTGCCGTTGCTGTGATAAGGATGGATTCTTCCGTAAAAATCGATACTGAGATTCCCATCATAGTTGGGGATCTTCTCAAGGCTCTTATAGTCATACATTACCCACCAGGTGAGAGTGTCGGTGATCAGATCCTTATTGAAAAGGTCAGCGCATGAGTGATCAATCATTTCCATGAACACGACACGTGCCTCTTCATAGGAATATGGCCGCGGGAGAACCTGCCCGTTTGACAGGGAATGGCTGTCCGAGTGATAGTTATGGATCTCTGCCATTGTGACTGGCTCAATACCCCAGGCATGGTCAATCAGAATTTCCGCATCAATTCCGAATTCCTTGAAAAAGAATTCCTCGTCAAAAAGACTGCGCCGGGCAATGTCGGCCATGGTTTCCATTCCGGCTTTCATCAACCTCCTGGATTTGCCGATCCCGATCTGCCAGAAATCCGTAAGAGGCTTATGGTCCCAGAGCAGATACCGGTAACTGTCGTCGTTCAGCTCCGCGATTCGGACACCATCCGGATCCGGTGGAGTTTTTTTAGCGACGATATCCATTGCAACCTTGGCCAGATACAGATTTGTGCCGATTCCGACGGTCGCGGTGATTCTGGTGG
>CAZMXF010000553.1:0-1989 GCA_964570015.1 uncultured Oscillospiraceae bacterium
TGCGTAAAGCGCAGGCGGTTGGTCTGCCATTTTTCGTTGGAGCGACGACTCAGAATCGCGCCGATGCGGCCCACGATTTTGCCATCCCGCCAGGCCAGCCAGCATTTCGCCTCGCAGTAGGCAAAGGCAGGGTTCTGCTTCGGGTTCCAGTCGCTCAGGTCGTCCCCGTACAGGGCAGGGATAAACTGCGGCACATCCCTGTACAGGGCGTTCGGCTAGTCGACAAACCGGCGCAGCTCCGAACGCGTTCTGACTTCTCTGATTTCTACCATGCCAACCCCCCGGACCAGGTTCTCCGGCCCCCTATAAGAGTATACCATAATAAGATGGAATGTCAATTGATTTACAGGGCGGGATCGTGTCAAGCAGTTCTGGGGAATCAGATAGCGGAGCGGAGGGAACCGAAGGCCTTGCGGATGAGGTAGGACGCATCAACCTTGCCGAAGGACACAGACTCCTTCTCAAAGGTGCTGGCCCAATCGGCGCTAAGGATCGAATCAATCTGCCGGTTCATGTAGCCGTTGTATTTATTCCAACCACTGCTGTGGAGCATGGCTTCTCTGTCCTGCTCCTTGCGGGTTAAGGAAACTCGGATATCCTTGGATGTGACCTTCCTGCCGTTCTTGCGGAAAACGACCAGCATGGTCATCTTTTCCAGGCCGCGCTCGGACCAGGCCAGGGGCGTGCGGCTCAAGCGTTCGGAGAGGACATGACTGACCAGCGATTCCGTGCAGCTGCCGCAGATATCCGGGTTGTACCGGAGGTGTGCGGCCTGCCGATTGTTCCACAGATAGTGGATGATTTCCTTGCAACGCTCCCTGTCCTTTTCGGTTTGCAGGACATAGATATCTCCAAGCAGCTTCTTGTATGTCTTCCAGTTTCCGTCCCTCAAAGCCGCCCGAAGCGCACCCATGCGCTGCGCCGCGCCGTTGTAGTGGCCCAGCTTCTTCAGATACTTCTCCAGATGAAAGCCGTCCAACACATGCCTTGCGTTGGGGAATCGTTCGCCCAACGCTACGATCCTGCTTGCCCCGTCGCCGTGTATGTATATCCGCCCCACCTTGTCAAGGTCGTATCGCTCATACACACACGCCTCCACCTGGTCATTAAACGCTTCCGCGTCCATCCCATATCCGGCGATGTGCAGCGGATTGATTAGCCGGTGGCGCTTCGGGTTGCTCGTGTCGATACCTTCCGAGATCGTCACCAGCGGCACGATCGTGTTCCTGCCATCCTTGAGGTGCACGTGATCCTCGTCTGCGAAAAGGTGCAGCTCTTCTGGCGTCTCCTTGACACGCTCCACGTCTTGGACGACTTCTCTGAGTGCGTTGACTTTGTTGCTCACTGTCTGCCGACTCACATCTGCTTCACCAACGCCTGCGCTCTTCCCGTAGGACATCTCTGCCGCCAGGTTTACCAGCTTTGCGCACAGTGCTTTGCTCACCCGCTCATACGGCTCCACCCCGATCAGATAATCCAGCAGATACACATACTCGCCCTCTGCTGTCTCGTAATACGTCCGTCGGTACTCTATCTCTCCCAACGACGTTTGCAGGTTTCGCTTTACGTTCCTCTCCTTCACCTTCAACCCGTCGGCTTTTCGCATTGCTTTCGCCTCTGCGATGGCCGTATCCGTCGCTTCCAGTATCGCCCGCAGCAATTCACAGGTGTTCTCTTTCACAATCCGGAACAACATCTCCGCTGTCTCGCCAATGTTTTCCAGCCCCTCCTCCCGGATTTTTCCCAGAATTGCCCCTTGCATTTTCACCATCTGCTGCGCTATAATGTTTTCCATAGAGAATCCGACCGCCTTTCGTCTGTGATCAGCAACTACAGTCTATCGCGGTTTGATTCTCTATTTTGTTAAGTTAACGTAACTTTAACTTTCGCCGCCCCCTCGGGGGCGCTCCCTTTGGCTCCCGCGCCTCCTTGCGCTTCCTCCTCCCTACTTCGCTTCCCCGTTTTCCCCAGATCTATTTTACACCGTCA
>CAZMXF010000554.1:0-1987 GCA_964570015.1 uncultured Oscillospiraceae bacterium
AATTCCTCGAAGGCAACATGGATGTTCTCGTTGCCGGAATGGTGTCCGAAAAGGCCTAAGCACAACCGAATATCGTACAATACTGATGCCGGATCTCTCTGCCATTGCGGCAGAGAGAGCCGGCTTCAATCTTTACCCGGGATCGAAGTTATTTCTCTTCGTATTCTTTTTTTGCCGAATACAGGCGGTAACCGCCGGAGAGGTTCCAGCAGTCAAAACCGTGTCCCGTCAGGATCCTGCAGGCGATATAGCTGCGCATGCCGCTGAAGCAGTGGACATACACCGGCTTCTTCGGGTCCAGCTCGCCGAGGTGAGCGCGGAACTGGCTCAAAGGAATGTTGATAAAGCCCGGAATGCTGCCCTTGCGGTACTCGCCGGCTTCCCGGACATCCAGCAGCGTGACGGCGGCCGGATCCAGCTGCCCCAGGTTTTCCCAGTGGAAGACCTTGACTTTCCCGGTGACAATGTTCTCAGCGGCCATGCCCGCAACGTTGACCGGGTCCTTCGCGGAGGAGTAGGGCGGCGCGTAGCAGAGCTCCAGGTCGCAGAGCTCGGAAACCGTCAGCCCGGAGCGGATGGCCGCCGCCAGGACATCGGCGCGCTTGTCCGTGCCCTCGGCGCCGAAGAATTGACCGCCGAGGACCTGGCCGGTCTTCCTGTCGAACAGGAGCTTGATCGCGATCATGTTCGCACCGGGATAGTATCCGGCATGGCTGCCGAGGTAGAGATGTACCTTCTCGCAGTCAAACCCCTGGGAGAGCGCGAACTTCTCCGTCATGCCGGTTGCGGCAAGCGTTTTGTCAAAGAGCTTGATGATAAACGAACGCTGGCTTCCCTTATAGACAGAGGGAATCCCGGCGAGCCGGTCGGCGACAATGCGTGCCTGCCGGTTTGCCGGCCCGGCCAGCGCGACATGCGCGCTGCTTCCGCTGAGAAACTCATTGACCGCAACGGCGTCTCCGACCGCATAGACGCCGTCCGCGGAAGTCCGCATGGCCTCATCCACCAGAATATAGCCCTGCGCGTCACAGGTGATCCCCGCATCAAGAACAATTTTGGTGTCCGGCTTGATCCCCGCCGCCATGACCAGCAGGTCCGTTTCCAGATCGCCTGCGGCAGTCTCCACGATCAGGCTGTTCTCGCCTTTGCGGACACCGTTCAGGCTCACGCCGCACTTCAGTTTCAGCCCGTTCTTCTTCAGGTGGCGGTGGACATCCCACGCCACATCCGTGTCAATATTCGGCAGAACGTGGGAAGCTCTGCCCACCAGCGTCACATCCAGACCGCAATCGATCAGATTTTCCGCCACTTCCAGGCCGATAAAGCCGCCGCCGACGACAACGGCCGTCTTTGGCTTTTTCGTGAGGACATAGTCCTTGATCCGAACCGCATCCGGGATGGTGCGGAGTGTGAAGACCCGCTCATCGTCCCGGGGTACAAAGTCCGGAACATTCGCTGAGGCACCCGGCGCAATCACCAGATTGTCATAGGACTCCTCGGTCTCCTCTCCGGTATCCAGATTCCGGACCGTCACGGTTTTTGCGGCGGTGTCGATTTTCACCGCTTCCGCTCTGGCACGCACGTCAACCGCGAATCTCGCGTTGAAAGACGCGGGAGTCTGCAGCTCCAGGTCTCCCCGGTCTTCGATTGTTCCGCCTACAAAATAGGGCAGCCCGCAGTTGGCATAAGAGATGAAACTCCCGCGCTCCAGAATGACGATTTCCGCGCTCTCATCCAGTCTCCGCAGCCGTGCCGCCGTGGTCGCGCCGCCCGCAACGCCGCCGATAATCACTACCTTCATGATGTTCCCTGCCTTTCCCTGATTCTTCCTGTTTTACTCTTCCGGGGGCACAAGCCCGTTTTCCTTTGCATAGGCCTCAAACACATCCAGACCCAGCTCAACGGTCTTGAGGCAGCGTACTTCATCGTTGCGGTACATGGGCTTCAGTTCCGCACATTCCGTACTGCCGAGGCCGGCCTTGAAGGC
>CAZMXF010000555.1:0-1986 GCA_964570015.1 uncultured Oscillospiraceae bacterium
CCGCTTCGCCACAGATGAAGAACCAAAGGTCAGGCTGAGCTTTATCTGGGCGTCGGAAAACATTGCCACGAACACGCCGGACGTCTATCGGGCCCATATGCCGGTATTTGCGAAACTCCTTTACGATACAGATGATAAGGTCAGAATGGAGGCGCCGGAGTTCTTCCGGGTTCTCGGTAAACGCAGGCCGGAGCTCGTCGGACCTTATGTTGAGAAACTGCGGCAGATATCGGAGACCGACAAAAACCGTGTCGTTAGAATTCACTGTCTGGGTGCAATCAAGGCGACTGAAGTGAAGACGGCACGGTACCAGAGGCATTGAGGAAGAAAGAGAGGATCATAGAGACTTTCGGGCATTTGCAGAAGATTTGGATATGCTGTCCAGATATAGAAATGGTGCTCGCGTTTTTTTAGGGAGAGGATCATGAGAAAGAACGGCTGTGTAACAATAGGAGACACGGATATGTACTATGTTTCCTTCGGCACCGGAACAAAAAAACTGGTTGTATTGCCAGGCCTTTCTGACGGCCTGGCCACAGTGAAAGGAAAAGCGCTGATCTTGTTTCTGCCTTACAGGAGATTTCTCCGGGATTATACCGTGTATATGTTCAGCCGGAAGAATGAAATGCCGGAAGGTTATTCAATCCGCGACATGTCGGATGACCAGGTCCTTGCTATGAAAAAACTTAATATTGACCATGCGTGTATCCTTGGTGTTTCTCAAGGAGGTATGATCGCACAATATATGGCAATAGACCATCCGGAAATGGTGACCAAGCTGATCCTCGCTGTCACGGCTCCAAATGCTAACACGGTTGTGAAGGAAGTTGTCTCCGGCTGGATCGATATGGTAAAGCGCGGTGATCATACCGCACTGATGGTTGATACTGCTGAAAAGATGTATTCAGAGAAGTACCTTCAGAAGAATCGAAAGCTTTTTCTTTTCCTTACCGGCTTTTCCAAGCCCCGGACCTATGACCGTTTTTTGAAAAACGCTCATGCGATCATGGATTTCGACTGCCGAATCGAACTGCCAATGATCAGCTGCCCGACACTTATAATTGCGGGCAGTGATGATCACACCGTCGGGAATGACGCTGCAAATGAATTGAAGCGGGCGATTGCGGGCAGTGAACTGTATGTGTATGAGGGACTGGGCCATGGAGCATTTGAAGAAGCCAAAGATTTCTATGACAGGGTCCGGGAATTCTGTAATAGGTAATAAACAGCTTTTTTTAAAAAATCCCCCTGCGTAATGTATTGCTTGCTACGCAGCGTCATGTTGTAGGATACATGGCGAAAGGAGGTGAAGGCTATGTCAAAGTACACAACAGGAGAGCTTGCAAAGCTCTGCGACGTGACCGTCCGAACGGTTCAGTATTATGACACCAGAGGCATCCTGGTTCCCAGCGAGCTCTCCGAAGGCGGGAGAAGGCTCTACTCGGAAGATGATCTGAAGCGCATGAAGATCATATGCTTCTTGCGGGAACTGGATCTTCCCATCGACGCTATTTCTCAGATTCTGAAGGAAGAGCATCCTGAGAAGGTGATATCACTGCTGATTGAGCAGCAGGAGGATACTCTTTCGGAAGAGATTGCGAAAAAACAGGACAAACTGGAAAAACTGCGTGAGCTGAAAAACGGACTGAAAGGGAAAACAGACTTCTCTCTCGAAACAATCAGCGACATAGCCATCATTATGGAAGGCAAGAAGAAACTGAAAAGCATGCGCTGGATGATGATTCTGACAGGAATCCCAGTCACGGCGCTGCAATGGTTTTCCGTTATTTTCTGGATCGTCAAAGGGATTTGGTGGCCGTTCGTCGTCTGGGTACTGTTGGCTGCTGTTTGGGGTACGCTGGTCAGCCGGTACTACTTCCATCATGTAAAATACATCTGCCCGGAATGCCACGAAGTATTCAAGCCCTCATTGAAGGAAGCCTTTTGGGCGAATCACACGCCCACCGCCCGCAAGCTGACCTGTAC
>CAZMXF010000556.1:0-1980 GCA_964570015.1 uncultured Oscillospiraceae bacterium
AAAGTGTGGAGCAGGTTTTCCGGCTATGTCCATATTCCCACTCAGGATACGGGAGATCCGGCCAGACCGTACGCATACACCAGGAGCGAACCGGATATTCCATACTTTTACACCAGAGCCGCGTTCATTGATACGGTCAAGTATTCATCCGCTTACAGCGTTCCTGAGAACATTGTTCCCTCGTATATTAACGGAAAAGGGTGGTCGAGCCTGAATCCGACACTGAACACGGATAAAACTGTCGGGATCACCTGGAACGGCGGATGTTCTTACAATCATGATATGACAGTCGGCGGAATCGTTTATCGGAACAGCCTCGATAACCTTCCATTCACAGACAAAAAATAGATTTCTGTCTGTCCAACTCTCTCCGGCCCCGTGAAATCTCCGCGGGGCATTTTTGTATCCTTCCCGGATGATTGATATTACACGTGAAGGGAGTAACCATGAGGTATAAACTCACCGTTTTTCTGTCAGTGCTGCTGGCTGTTTTTATCGTTTTCACCGGGATCTCCGCTCAGGGAACTGAGGTGCCGGAGGGAAGCGTTCCCTATAAATCTCAGTCCGGAAGCTGGCTCAGAGCAAGAAATACCTGTCTGACCAGGGCGGATGTGGTTGTGTGCAAGGAATGCAGAGACGACGCCACATGCGGGATCCCGGATATGCTGGGCGTTGCCGGGGCAGCTCATTACAGAAAACTCACCAGCGGCTGCCCCTGTGAAGGAATGACAGTCGAAGATTCCGGTTGTACAAAAAAGATCACCTGCAACTTCGGAGATGATCTTGATTCCAGCGTATCCGTAACCTTCCCATGTCCGATCGTCTATGATCCTGAACCAAAATACCCGCTCGTAAAGATGCTGACCGGCATCCTCATCGAGTGGAAACAGGGAAGCGTGGAAATCAGCGGAGACGTTCCAGGTACTCTGACCTATAAAGCTCCGCTTGGCAAGAATGCTCCAACAGTGGTCGGGGCGGAGATTATTGACGGATTATCCTTTGAAATCACAATTTCGTCTGTGTATGTCGGCAGTTTATGGAATGAAGCCGCAGCCAATGCAATTACCAATGGAAAGGATGCGTTGGATCGTGTCAATACCGCCTATCAGCTTCTTGGAGGAAACAGCCACGTGACGATGATGACACCGAAGGATATCTACAATTCCTATAAGGCCAACGGCAGATTCACTCAGGCATATAAGGTCCTTGCCAACCGGAATTTCGGGGAACGTCCCTGGCCTACCTATGATGAATTCGTAAAGGGACAGTGCAAAAAGGCTCAGAACTACGGAGAATGCGTCGGACAGCTCAGGGCTGCCGGTGAGGGGCATCAGAACGCGGCTTCCGGTGCTTCTGTTTACTGGGGGAATGCCCAGACTACGCTGGTTGGTCTGTATTCGGAAGTATCCAGCCATAACTGCCACGGTTCGGCAGTTATCGGAGATAACGGCGAACCTGCTTTCGGGATCAGGATCAAATCTACCTGGTGTTTTTACGCACACGCGAGTTTCAGTAATGCCTGGCTCTGGAACGCAACGGTCGGCAAAGATGAAGTCGGCCAGTGCTGCGAAGACGGATCTGTCGTGAAACGGAACTGTTCCACCTGCGGAGGAGGATGCGGTGTTACGGATGACGGTCAGGAATACTGTACTGATCAGTATGAATGCGGATGTGAGCGATACTGTATCGTCCATGAGTACGCCTGGGCAACCTATGAGTGGGAGGAAATGAATGAACTCGGGCATGAATCCACAGGCGACTGCGGTACCTGCTATGATTTCTACAATTGGTACGATGGGGATGGGAATCTGCATTTCGGTGATGTGTCAAAGATCTCCTTTTATCAGTCCCAGCCGCTGCTGGTTCAGCCGTAAGGAGGAGAAATGAAGAAGATTCTTCTCTTTTTGTTTTTTCTGATGCTCTCATTGACAGTACCGGCGGCAGCTGAAACATCCTATAAGGATTTTCTCGATTACTCCT
>CAZMXF010000557.1:0-1973 GCA_964570015.1 uncultured Oscillospiraceae bacterium
CGATGATGATGAGCAGCATCACGAACAGCGCCGGCATACCGACTTTGTTGAACTTCTCAATACCGCCGGAGACGCCGCCCTGCACGATGACCATGCAGATCACGATGAACAGGATCGTGAAGACCACACAGCCGAGCGGGGTGGTCAGCATGGCGCCGAAGATCTCGCCGCCGGACATTGCGACCGCATCATTGCCGAAGCTCAGCTTCGTCATGTTCAGCGCGATGTACTGCAGGCAGTAGCCGCCGAGCACGGTGTAGAAGCTCATGATCAGGAACGGCGCGATGGTGGCGAGCCAGCCGATCCATGCGAACTTCTGACTTACCTTCTGGTAGGCGTCAATCGGGCTGAGCTTGGTCTTACGTCCGACCGCGAGCTCAGAGACCATGATGATCATACCGACGAAGATCGCGAGCAGGAGGTAAACAATCAGGAACGTGAAGCCGCCGCTCTTGCCCATCTTGTACGGGAAGCCCCAGATGTTGCCCAGACCGACAGCCGAGCCGATGGCAGCAAGCAGGAAGCCTAAGTTGCTGCCCCAGGAACTGCGATTGTTTTCCATACTTCTCTCCTCTTTCCCACCGGATAAAATAAAAATTGAAAAGCCAGAACACTGATGAAGTCCCGGAGGTCGCCGCGTCGATGCGTCACAAGCGCGGGGAGGCCGGATTCCCTTCGATGAATACGGAACTGAACTTTTCGTCCGGTGTAATTGTGAACAAATTATAACATTGATGTTGCATTTTTCCAAACTCTGAATTATTATATATGTGATAAGAAAATTTCATGGATAGTTTTCTCCATAAGAAAGGCAAGTCAATTACCATGGACAGCAAGAAAGTACACGCTCTGCTGCTTGCGATTGAAAAAGGCAGTCTCACCTCTGCCGCCGCAGAGCTCGGATATACACAGTCGGGCCTGACCCACATGATGAACGCGCTGGAAGAAGAGCTGGGGCTGAATCTTCTGGTGCGAAGCAAGAACGGCGTGCGGCTCTCCCCTGCCGGTCAGGCGCTGAAGCCGAGGATGCAGGCGTTTCTCGACGCCGCCGACGCGCTGGAGGCGGACGCCTCCCGCCTGCGCCAGCGCAGCAGCTCGACCTTGCGTCTGGGGGCTTATTCCAGTGTCGCAAGCCGCTGGCTGCCGGCGATTCTGGCCTCGTTCAAGAAGGTCGATCCCGGCACCGATGTCATCATCGACGTCGGCGGTATCCCCGACATCTATGAAAAGCTCAAGAACGACCAGCTCGACTGTGCCATCGTCAGTTTCGAGGAGCCGCTCTGCCAGGGACTGAATTACATTCATCTGGCCGACGACCCGCTGCTTGCCATCGTCCCGGAAACGGACGACCACCTGGGCTTCTTCCCCGTGGAGGATTTCGCCGACCAGGACTTTCTGATGCCCTCCGACGGCTTCGACATGGACATTCTCCCGCTTCTGAGCCACATCGGCAAGGAGCACCCCCGTATCCGCTATACCAATCTCTCCGACAGCGCCATCGTCTCCATGGTAGAGCACAATCTTGGCATGAGTGTGCTTTCGGAGCTGATCATGCAGGATATTCATAATTCCGTGAACGCCCTCCCGCTGGATCCCCCCGCCTTCCGCAAACTCGGCATCGCTGCCAGTGAGCGCCAGCAGAACGACAAGGTCATCCGGCGCTTTGTCCGCTGCGCCCAGCTCATCGTGGGCGAGATGTATCATGAACAGCGCGGCTCAGCCATCTGAGCCGCCGCTCATGCGTCGTCATTCACCTGCCGTCTTGCCGCAGTTCCCTGCGATCTGAAATTCCTGAAAATCACCTCTTGACTTTCCACGGCTTCTGCATTATAATGTTCTAGCTTTGAGCAAAAGAGAATATCTTTTTGTTTCGACACACACGGAGAAGTCGCGTAGTTGGTCGAGCGCGCACGATTGGAAATCGTGTATACCTCATAAGGGTATCAAGGGTTCGAATCCCTTCTTCTCCGCCA
>CAZMXF010000558.1:0-1968 GCA_964570015.1 uncultured Oscillospiraceae bacterium
CGTCCAGGCCCGCGGTGAGTTGCTCCAGATCCTTGAGGAAGAGCGCGGCTTCCGCATCGGACGGAATCAGGAAACCGACACGCGGAGAAACGGTGAACGCTTCCACCGCCGGGCCGTCCATCAGGCAGCTGCGCTTGAACTGCTGGCTGAAGAGGCGCTTGCAGTAGCTGGTGAGCCAGCGGATCAGCTCGTCGTCCGTGAATTCTTTTGCGTAAGCCTCCTTCGCCAGACGGAAAGTCTTGGAAGGCGTGAAGCCGCAGATCAGCATCTTGTGTGTGAAGAAATCCTGCAGGCTGTAGGAGCCGACGGAGTCCTCGCTCTTCTGCTCGATCTGATCATCGTGGATGGGCAGCAGCTCCGGTGTGACCGGACAATCCAGAACATCATACAGAGCCGCTTTCAACACCCGGTCTTCGGTGGTATCGGCGATGTAGCGGACATTGGCGCGAACCTGGGTCTTCGTGAGGCCGAGGTTCACGTCGTACATACTGGTGTGGTCACCGTTATAGGTGCACCATCCGTCAATAAACTCACTGAGATCCTCCGTACCGACATCCAGACCGTTGACCTTATTGGCGATATCCATGAGGACCTGGGTGCGTTCACGGGCTTGAGCGTTTTCAAAGGCAATGGAATAGTCGTCATGGGCATGACCGATGTCGTCAAAATGCTGATATACAGCCTTGCCGATGTCAATCACGCGAACTTCGGCGCCGATCTGCTCGGCGACGACAATGGCGTTGGACTTCGTCCGGGAAGAAGTGCCGAAGCAGGGGAGGGTGCAGGCGATGACATTGGCAGCAGGCAGGCCCATCTGCTTGACGGCCATCGCGCTGACCATGACAGCGAGAGTGGAATCCACTCCGCCGGAGATGCCGACCACACAGTGGTCAAGATGTGCATACTCCATGCGTTTGACAAGGCCGGAGACCTGGATATCCAGCATACGGCGGCAATAAGCCGGGAGCTGATCGCTCGTTTCCGGAAGGTGGGGATGCATGAGATAAGTCCGGGTGAGGGTGGTTTCGGCGAGGTCTTCACCCCAGCTGAAGCGGAGATAGTCTGAGGGAGCATCGAAGCAGTCTAGAGACCTGCGCAGCGCCGTCATGTGCTCCACGTCGATTTCGGAAACGACAAAGCTTCCCGCCTTCTCTTCGGAGGCGAGGAGTTTCCCGTTTTCCGCCACCAGACAGAGACCCGAGAAGACCCGGTCCGTGCTGCTCTCACCCTTGCCCGGAGCTGCCAAAACCATGCCGCAGGCGAACTGTCTGGACTCATAGCGGGCGTTCAGCTCGGCTTCCTCGCGGGAGGTCACGGTTTCAGGGAAAGAACCCAGTTGAACAATCAGCGTGGCTCCGGCTTCGGCATGCCGAACCGCGGGCGTCAGAAAACGCTGCAGCCCCGCGCCGACTTCCGCCGCCACACGCAGATCGGAGAGCGTTTCGTGCTCAAAGAGCACACTGCAGGACATGGGCACCAGACCGTAACCCGGCAGATTCACCTCATAGTCGCTGTCGGGATCCGGGACGGAGAAGTATCCGTCCGCGATGCCCTCGGCGGGAATGAAGGCAAGAATTTCGCCGTGATAGAGCGCGGCGGCGACGTTGTAAACCTTGGCGCCGACT
Source organism: uncultured Oscillospiraceae bacterium (assembly GCA_964570015.1). Taxonomy (GTDB): domain Bacteria; phylum Bacillota; class Clostridia; order Oscillospirales; family Oscillospiraceae; genus Limivicinus. Next base: position 1,626 of record CAZMXF010000558.1, read on the forward strand.
GCAAGCGGCAGACCGACAAAAGCAAGCAGATCACATTCTGAACTTGCTTCGGCGACCTTGAGCAGCGCCTCTCTGGCACCGTCGAGGAGGACTCTGTGTGTGAAAAGATCGTAACAGCTGCAGCCCGTAAGCGTGAGCTCCGGGAACGCAAGGACTTTGACCCCATTCCGGGCTGCATCCCGGATGACTTCAATCACCTGTCCTGCGTTATAATCTGCGTCAGCAACCCGAATGACAGGGGAAGCTGCTGCAACTTTTACAAACCCATTCTTCATGAGGTGCCTCCCAATCAGAGCCGGATGCGCTCGGCGATGTAGCTCTTGACCTGGTCGATGGGAATACG
>CAZMXF010000559.1:0-1962 GCA_964570015.1 uncultured Oscillospiraceae bacterium
GTTCGGGCAGAGGAGACGGCGTCCTCTCTCCCGCCATCGCGGCGCTCAGGACGCGGATAAAGTCCGGCGTCGTGCCACAGCAGCCGCCCATAATCTGTACCCCTTCCCCCGGGGCCGGTTCCAGCTCCGCAACAAACTCCTCCGGTGTGATCCGGTATTCTCCCGTAGCCGGATCCGGCAGGCCGGCATTCGGCTTCAGAATCAGCGGCTTATCCGTCCAGCGGCGCAGCTCACGGATCATGGGCAGAAGCTCCTTCGGCCCGAGGCTGCAGTTGAAGCCCATGGCATCCACACCGAGCCCGCTCAGCGTCAGCCCCATCGCAGAGATGGTAGTCCCGACAAAAGTCCGCCCGCTGGCCTCGAAGGTCATCGTGACCCAGACCGGCAGCGTGGAGTTCTCCTTCGCCGCGAGAACAGCGGCTTTAGCCTCGTACAGGTCACTCATCGTCTCGATCACAATGAGATCTGCCCCGGCGTCCCGTCCGGCTTCCACAATCTCCCGGAAAATATCATAAGCCTCTTCAAAACGCAGGGTCCCCAACGGTTCCAGAATCTGTCCAAGCGGCCCGATGTCCAGTGCGACTCGAACATCTTCCTTTCCTGCTGCAGTTCTGGCACAGCGGACGCCACCCTCCACCAGTTCCCTGACGGAGTGCCCGATCCGGGAGGTCTTGAGCCGGTTGACACCGAAGGTGTTGGTATAGAGGACTTTACTTCCCGCTTCCACGTAGCGCCGGTGTACGGCGGTTACCTTTTCCGGCTCTGTAAGATTCCAGAGCTCGGGCGCCTGTCCCATCGGCAGGCCGGCAGCCTGCAGCTGAGTGCCCATGCCGCCATCCAGTATAATCATTTTAATTGGCTCCACAGTGGGTGCCCTCCTTTCGGAATCTGCAGGTTTCAAACAGAACACAGCTTGCACAGCCACGATGCCGGTGCGGCTGCGGCCGGTCCGACACGCCGATCAGCGCGGTCACGGACTTCTGCGGCAGCATGAGGCCGCTCGCCGAGAGGCTTACGCCGATCCGTCTTGTGATATCCAGGACCTCAAAGAAGTCTCTCTGCTGGGAGAACGGGAAGTCCCCGTAGCCGGGGCTGAAGCGGTCGGTCAGATGCTTCGGCGCGAACTGTCCGGCGAGGTCCTCGCACAGATTGTCACACACGTTCTCGATGGCTGCACTGGCCGCCGCGTCCAAGATCACCGCGTCGCCCATGTTCCGGATCTGGCTCCGCCGGAGCAGAAGCTCTGCCTCGCTCCCCAGTGTCGCCGCCATCAGGATCACGCCGCTGCATTCCTTCAGCAGTTCGGGCACATCCTTTCCCTTCGGCCTGAACGCCGTCCCGCGGAAGCTTCCGTCCGGCAGCATTTCAAAGCAGCGCCAGACGGCATGAGGCCGGGCTATGGTCAGGATCTGCTGCTCACAGCGGGTAATGTCTGCCTCTAATTCTTCCGGAATCCTGCTGCCGAGGTAACCCAGATACTGCAGGGTCTCTTTCCGGTTGATGCCGGTCAGTCTCGCTTCCATGTTTCGCCTCACCTCCCGGCTTTCCTTTCCAGCTTTATGTTCTCTTCCTGTGCAAGACGCGAATCTGCCTGATTATAGCACGGGGATTCCGCATCTTTCAACTGTTGCTGCAGGTTTTCTTTTTCCGATTGTATTATAGATTTTATCTTATGCCTCAATTCAAGTTTCCTGTCAGGATCCTGCCCCCTTCGTCTTGCTTTTCGAGGCCTGTTGTGGTAAACTCTCTCCGCTATGAATGAACGAAAACGTACCATCATCATGTGGACCGCCCGAATTCTCCCTTTGATCGGCTTTGTCGTAATGGGAGGCTTCTTTCTTTTCTCCGGGCAGAAGGTCAGTGTGGAAGCCATCCTTGCTTACACTCCTTCGGAGCCGATTCTGGCTGTGCTCTTTCTCTGGCTGGCTTTTGCGCTGAAGAGCCTGTCCCTTGTCTTTCCCG
>CAZMXF010000560.1:0-1955 GCA_964570015.1 uncultured Oscillospiraceae bacterium
TCTTGTTCACGGGGCGAAACTGCAGAGAGAAAAGCTGGGATTGTTTGAGGATGATCTGGAATAGCTGAAACCAGAAAAATTCTCAAATGTTTCTATGCCAACAGATTATTCAAGTCATTTTTTTTGGGTATTGATCAGCCAAAATATGGTATCATAACACACGCAACGTGCGGCACAACAGCGTAAGTCCGGTTGATTGCCGCCGTTTTCTTTACATATAGAGCGTACGGTGACAGCTGCCATACGTTTTTATTTTATATATAGGGATGAAAAAATGGAACAAGATATGAACCGCTATTTGGGAGAAGAACCTGTTGGATCACTGATGAAGAAGTATGCGATACCCTGCATTATTTCATTGCTGGTTGGGGCTCTCTACAATATTGTTGATCAAATATTTATCGCGAATGCCCCTTATCTCGGATCTTATGGAAACGCGGCCAACACTGTTGTATTTCCTCTGACTGTCATCGCGTTGGCTGTTGCAGTGATGATCGGTGATGGATGCTGTGCATTTGTCAGTATCAGCCTTGGACAAAACAAGGCCCGGGATGCGAGAAGATCTGTCGGGAATGCTATTGTCATGACAGTTGTAAGCAGTCTGGTTCTGACCGCGATATATCTTGTATTTGCAGAACCGATTTTGACAATGTTCGGCGGAACAGTAAACGCTGAAACATTCCGTCATTCCAGAGAATACTTCTTCTGGATATCAGCAGGCATCCCTTTTTATATGTTTGGACAGGCGCTGAACCCTATTATCCGCGCAGATGGAAATCCAAAATTTGCCATGATTTCCACGCTTGCGGGTGCATTGATCAATATCGTTTTGGATCCTGTTTTCATTTTCGCAGTCAATTGGGGTATGAAGGGTGCGGCTGTTGCTACGATTCTGGGACAAATCGTGACTGCGGTCCTGGCTGTCTGGTATATTCTTCACATGAAGCACATTAAACCGGGTTCAGGCGATTTCAGCCTGGATCCGGTAATCAGCAGACAGAGTCTGCTGCTGGGAATGACAAGCTTTCTATCCCAGATCTCTCTGGTTGCGGCGATGGCAGCCATCAATAATATGATCCGGAAATATGGCGCTTTGGATCCTGTTTTCAGCCAGGAACAGTATGCTCAGATTCCGATGGCAGTCGTTGGCATTGTAATGAAATTCTTCCAGATTGTAATTTCAATCGTTGTCGGTATGGCTGCCGGCTGCATTCCGATCGTCGGTTTTAATATGGGCGCAGGACTGAAATCCCGCGTGAAAGAGTTGTTTACGAGACTCCTGATATCCGAAGCCACAGTTGGTTTCATTGCTTTACTGATTGTTGAGCTCATGCCCCGTCAGTTAATCGGCATATTCGGCGCCGCAAACGAAAGCGTATATTATACCGATTTCGCGATTAAGTCGTTCCGGATCTATCTGTGCATGATCGTTTTCGCCTGTATCAATAAAGCCTGCTTCATTTTCCTCCAGGCGATGGGAAAAGCAGGCGAGTCAACCTTTCTTTCCCTGATTCGTGAGGTTGTATTCGGTGTGGGGTTTGCCCTGCTGCTGCCTGTCTGGTTCGGACTGGATGGTGTTCTCTATTCAATGCCGATTTCCGATTTCCTGACATTTCTGATCGCCGCGATTATGATCCGGAAGACTTACCAGGAACTAAACACACCGATTGAAAAAGCATGATCTAATCCGACAGGTTTAAATAAGTAATTGTAAAACAGCAGGAAAAGTCTCTTTCGAAACGTTTCCTGCTGCTTTTATCAGTAGTTTTAAAATCAGCACTGAACTTATACTGCACAGTCCTTGGCACAGACTGATGATATCAGCATAAGAACGACAAGAAAACCGCAGATCAGCCATAGATTCACATTCCAGTTCTCGCCGGCAAGTGAATTGATCCACCCCATTCCCAGCGGACCGGCAGCGGCGATCACATATCCCAGTGACTGACTCATGG
>CAZMXF010000561.1:0-1949 GCA_964570015.1 uncultured Oscillospiraceae bacterium
CCCGCTTCCTGGTACTATGAATGGGAGCACTTCCTCCGGCCGAACGGCAGGAAGGAAACCGGAGACAAATACCTGATCCAGCCAAAGGGAGACCATATCACCTGGCTCTGCGGGCTGTATCGATTTGAGGACGGACTCCCCCACTTCGTCGTGCTCACCAGGTCGCCGTGTGAGGAGATCTCCTTTATCCACGACCGGATGCCGCTGATGATACGGGAACAGGACGTGGACGAATGGATCAGCCCGGACGCGAAACCGGATGAAATCGCGTACCGGGCCGTAACGGATCTGCATTTTGAGAAGGCGCCGCCGACAGAGAAAGCGCCGCCGGCGGAGCCGGTCACATTCCTCCCGTCGGTTTTTGACCGAGGGTAAGAAATTGGACAGATCAGGGTTTAGAATGGTGGCATCCGGCAACAAGGAGGACAGAAAAAGTGAAATTCAACAAGGACTATCTGATCGTCAAGAAGAAACCCTCTGCCGAGAAGCTGGGTGTAAAAGTTTACAGCTATATGGCATGTCCGATTATGGAATCCTTTGACCTGATGAACGACCGGCTGACCCATGCCGTCGCATTCCGGAAAAAAGATATCGGCAGATACCTCTCACAGGAAGAACTTCTCGGGATTCTGGATGCCCTGGGCATGAGGCATGACGGGACCATGGTCATGGAGAAGACCGACTCGGGAAATGTGATCTACTTCATGCAGGCTGTGGATGCGGAAGCCGCCTGAGGAGGGACAGAAGATGACATTCGCGGACAAAATACAAACGTCACAGGCTGCCCGTCATCTGTCCCGGCATGAGCGATCCGGCAGACGCGGGCTTTCGCTCCGCACCCGGAAAACGGAGGAATATGAACGCGGCTTTACGGCAGGAAGAAAGTCCCTGCAGCCGCAATGGGTCAGCACGGAAGATCATCAGCCGGGAAAAGACGGCATTTACTTCGCCGTCATTGAATCCGAAGACGGCAGCTTCAGCATCGGGCTGTATGAGATGTTTGCCGGCGGCTCCTGGCTCATTGACAGGAAGCGCAAGGTCCGGTACTGGGCGGAACAGAGCAGCTATGACCTGCCGGAGGAGCTGCTCAGGAAAGGAATCGCATGACATGTTTGCCGTAATACGTGAAAACCGGGACCGCAGCATCACCCGCCTGCTGACCTGCGGGAGCCTGGAGGCGGTGATTGTAGCCTCACAGATGGAAAAGAACAAGGTCCCCTTCCCCGATCGGTCCGCAATCCGGGCGGTGGCCATGGACGACGGCGGGTATACAGAGATTATGCTGTAGATCATAACGATTTACAAATGACTCGCTTGATATTTAAATGCATTTTTGCTATCATACACACGGATGAGGCTGGAAACTTGATATCAGTGCAGAGCAGACGACCGTGTGACAACCTTCGTCACATTAAAGATACAAAGCCGGAAAAGGAGACTTTGTATCGCTCGTCATCGTTCTGCTGATCATCCTCATTCCACTCGGCGTCATATAACAATCTTTCCATGATCATGATAAAGAAGGTGCATTTATGAAACTCCGTGCAGACAAGTCTCTCGTCAGACACCTGAAAATAGCGACGAATGGCGTAAAATACGGCTTTACCCAGGTAAATGCTGTTTCCTCATCCCTTTTCCCTACTGTCACATTCCGCCTGAAGCTGACACCGGAGCTGGAAAAGATTGCCGAAAAAGTCGACAAGACCGCGGACGGCACTCAGGAATATGTATTCTATGCCAGCATCAACAATTACTCGAAATCTAAAACGGACGATTATCTCATGCTGATCGTCTATCAGGAAGACGGAGACGAAACCCTGCACCTGATTGAGCTCAAGGAGGGTGCCAAGGAAGCGCTGTATGAGCGGCTGGATGAGCAATGCCGGAAAAAGCTGGATAAATCCTGTGAGAAGCTCCTGAAGGAAGCGAAAAAGCGGATCGAAGTTCCG
>CAZMXF010000562.1:0-1941 GCA_964570015.1 uncultured Oscillospiraceae bacterium
CGAGGCAGCGATTGGCCTCCTCCATAACATGCAGTGCCATCGTTTTATCCTCCGTATTTATAATTTATATTATTTATTTAGAATAATTTTTATGCTGTTGAAGCAGATGCCGGTTTTGAATTCCCCTCAGGTTTCCTGCCCGGCGAATTGGGTCATGTAAAGCTTGTAGTAGCTTCCCTTCTGCTGCAGAAGTTCCTCGTGCGTACCCGTCTCGATGATATGCCCCTGCTCCATGACCACAATCTCGTCCGCATCCCGGACGGTGGAAAGGCGGTGGGCGATGATAAGACTGGTACGGCTTTTCATCAGCTCCACCATGGCGTTCTGGATCTGCTGCTCGGTGCGGGTATCCACGCTGGAGGTAGCCTCGTCCAGGATCAGGATGAGCGGATAGCTTAAAAAGGCGCGGCCGATGGTCAGAAGCTGTCGCTGGCCCTGGGAGAGGTTGGACCCTGCGCCGACAAGAACGGTGTCATAGCCGTCCGGAAGTGCCGCGACCACTTTATCACAGTTGGCGCTCTCAGCCGCCTCGATCATCTTCTTATCCGGGATGGAGGGATCCGCGTATTTGAGGTTGTTGCGCACCGTGTCAGTGAACAGGACGCTGTCCTGCAGCACGATTCCGACGGAATCCCGCAGTACATCGCAGGATATCTCCTGAATGTCGTTTCCGTCCACCGTGATGACGCCGCTGTCCAGCTCGTAGAAACGCATCAGCAGATTGACAATCGTGGTTTTGCCCGAGCCCGTGGAGCCTACCAGCGCAATCTTTTTCCCGGCCTCGACTTTGAGGTTGAAGTCATAGATCACTTGCTTGCCGGGAACATAGCTGAAATTCACATGCTTAAACTCGATCACGCCGTCGGTGACCGGCAGCTTCTCGCTGCCGCTCTTGTCCTCGCTCTCGGCGTCCAAGACTGAGAAGATCCGCTCGGCACCGGCCATGGCGGTCTGGATCTGACCGTAGAGCTGCGCCAGTTCGTTGATCGGGCGGCTGAACTGCTTGGAGTAAATGATGAACGCGGAGATCACGCCCACCGAGATGACACCCTTCAGCGCAAAATATGCGCCGAAGGCGGCCACGATCACGAAGGAGAAATTGTTGAGCATGTTCATCAACGGCCCCATGGCGTTGCCGATCACGTCCGCGATGATTCCGGTTCTGGTCAGCGCGTCGCTGGTGGCGGAAAATTCCCGGATGGTCGCATCCTGCAGGTTGTAGGCCGTCACGGTCTTCCCCGCGCTGACCTTCTCCTCCACGATGCCGTTGAGCTGCCCCAGCAGCTCCTGTCGCTTGAGGTAATAGCGGCGCATGAGCGTGGAGAGGACGCGGGTCACGAGGACAGAGAGCACCACCGTCAGGCAGGTCAGAAGAGTCAGCGGGACGCTGTAGCTGAGCATCATGATCACCGTACCGGTCAGCATCAGCACGCCGGAGAACAGAGAGGACAGAGAGGAACTGATCACGTTGGAGACATTCTCGGCGTCGTTGGTCATGCGGCTCATCAGGTCGCCGTGGGAATGGTTGTCCAGATACGGGATGGGCAGAGAGATGACCTTCCCGAAAAGCTCTGTGCGCAGGCGGTAGACGACCCGCTGGCTCAGCCGCGCGGATAGGAAGCCCTGCAGAAGCGTTGCGCAGCCGTGGAGGATATAGATGCCCAGCATCCAGCCGAGGAGGGGCAGGATAGCATTGAACTGACGGGCGACCAACGCGTCGATGACGCTGCTCTGCAGTCTCGGCGCAACCACACTGGCTGCAACGGCCAGTACTACTGTGGCGGCAAGGCAGATCACATAGCGACGTTCCGACCGGAAATATCCGGTCAGCCTTCGCAGCGTCTGCTGTCCGTTCTTTGGTTTCTCAGTCGGAGCACCCATGCCTGGGCCGCGGCGGCCGAAGCCCTGCTGGGCGATGTTGGATCTGACTTCGCTCATACC
>CAZMXF010000563.1:0-1932 GCA_964570015.1 uncultured Oscillospiraceae bacterium
AGTCGAAATCCGTGATGCCGCGTTCAGCCCAGACCCGAGCTTCCAGTTCAAAAGCACGGGCAGAGGGACGGCGGCGTTCTCCATACTTCCAACGGTAGAGTTCGGCAACGAAATTCATCAGCTCCATCACAACCTCCGGTGGGAGGTCCAGATGATCATAGATTCCGAGAAGCTTGATGAGATCCGGGGTGCTGAGCGGGCGTCCCATGATGAGCTGAGCCTCTGAAATGAGCGCAGAGAATGCGCCGTCGTTCTCCTTGCGGGATCGGACCTCTTCAGCAGTATAATCGGGCAGGTCAGGACGTCCCGGCAGGGAAGGAGCTTTCGCGGGAGGCTCCGGTGAGACGGCGCTTTCCGGGGAAACAGGTACCGATTCTGCCAGCGGAAGCAGGCCGAGCATCTCCAGCCGTTCCATCGCCTCACTCAGGCGCTGCTTCGGGAGATAGAGCTCACGCGCAATACGGTCTCGATCCTCCATGCCCCGACGGCAGAGATACAGATACAGCAGAGCCGCATCACCGTCCCGGAGACCGATGATCAGATCGGCGGCTCGGGGAGAGATCAGTTTTTTCTCGTCTAAATCGTCCATTTTTCACCAAAACAGGAATAATTCACAAATTGTTATCGTGGAGAATGTATTATAACATTAAAATTATCTTGTCGCAATAGGGAAGAATGTGCTATAATCATTCAGTATGACTCTTTTCCAGATATCAGGAGTACGAACATGATGGAATTGCTCTCCCCGGCCGGGTCACCGGAAGCCGTCATCGCAGCGGTACAGAACGGTGCTGATGCTGTATATCTCGGTCTCGGGGATTTTAATGCCCGACGTGGTGCACACAACTTTACACCGGAAGAATTTGAGAAGGCAGTGCGCTATTGCCACCTTCGGAACTGCCGCGTCTATGTGACGATGAATACTCTGATCAATGACCGCGAGATGACTGCCGCTCTTGCCGCGGCAAAGCTTGCTTCAGATAAAGGAGCGGATGCAATCCTTGTCCAGGATCTCGGACTGACGAGGGTGATCCATGAGGCGCTCCCGGATATCCCGCTGCATGCCAGCACTCAGATGAGCATCCACAACCTTGCGGGTGCGGAGGCTGCAGCGCAGATGGGAATCACCCGGGTGGTTCTGGCCAGAGAACTGAACCTGGAGGAAATCCGCTTTATCTCACAGCATGCCAGCGTGGAGACGGAAGTGTTTGTACACGGTGCACTCTGCTTCTGCCATTCGGGACAGTGTTATCTTTCGGCCATGATCGGCCGCCGCAGCGGAAACCGCGGTATGTGCGCACAGCCCTGCAGGATGCAGTATTCCCTCGGCGGCAGAATGGACGATTATCCGCTGTCTTTGAAGGATAACTGCCTGGTGGACCGGCTGCAGGAATTGGAAGACGCCGGAGTCAGCTGTGTGAAGATCGAAGGACGGATGAAACGGCCGGAATATACCGGGATCGTTACAGGCGTGTATTCCAAAGTCCTGAAGGAAAAACGCAAGCCGACAGAAGACGAAATGGCGCTGCTTGAACGCGTCTTTTCAAGACAGGGATTCACACAGGGCTATCTGAACGGGGACAAGGAAGACATGCACGGAGTCAGGGCGGAAGCCGATGAGGATCTCGACCGACTCTATGCGGATGCGAGACGAGCCTACAGTGACGGAGAGGTTCGGCGTGTTCCGATTCACTTTTATTCTCTGGTTGAGAAGGAAGAAAAGGCGAAAGCGATTGCTTTCGACGATGACGGAAACCGGGCGGTGGCTTTCGGTCCGGTACCGGAACGGGCAAAGCGTCAGGGAGTTACAGCCGGTTACATCGTCGAACAGATGTATAAGACCGGCGGAACGCCGTTTACGGTGGTTGAAAACCAGGCGAAAGCGGATGAAGGACTCTTTCTGCCCGCGTCGGAGATCAACGAGTTGAGAAG
>CAZMXF010000564.1:0-1929 GCA_964570015.1 uncultured Oscillospiraceae bacterium
AGCACCCGGGCGGCCTCGTGGTCATTCCCCAGGACATGGACGTGACGGACTTCTGTCCGGTCCAGCACCCCGCGGACGATCCGACCTCGGACATCATCACGACGCATTTTGAATACCACTGCATGGAGGCCAACCTCCTCAAGCTGGACGAGCTGGGCCATGATGACCCGACGATGATCCGCATGATGGAGGACCTGACGGGCGTGGACGCCAAGGAGATCCAGCTCTCCGACCCGGAGACGATGAGCATCTTCACCTCCCCGGCGGCGCTGGGCCTCCCGGACGAGGATCCCATCATCGGCAAGACCGGCACCATCGGGGTCCCGGAGTTCGGCACGAACTTCACCCGCCAGATGCTGGTGGATACCCAGCCGCAGAACTTCGACACGCTGGTCCGGCTTTCGGGCTTTTCCCACGGTACCGACGTTTGGGCCGGGAATATTCACGATCTGATCGTGGAGGGCACGGCCACGGTCGACGAGACCATCGGCTGCCGCGACGACATCATGATCTACCTGATCTCCAAGGGCATGCAGCCGGCCCTGGCCTTCAAGACGATGGAGGCCGTGCGAAAGGGGAAGGTGAAGAAGACCGGGAGCTTCCCCGGCGACGCGGAGCAGCAGATGAAGGACATGGGCGTACCGGACTGGTGGATCGAATCCGCCCGGAAGATCGCCTATCTGTTCCCCAAGGCGCATGCGGTGGCCTACGTGATGATGGCCTTCCGGATCGCATGGTTCAAGGTGCACAAGCCGCTGGCGTTTTATTCGGCCTATTTCTACCGCCGGAGCCAGAAGGGCGGCTTTGACGCGTCCATCATGACCGGCGGCACGGAACAGACCAGACGGAAGATCAACGAAATGCGCCGGGCCACGAGCCTAACCGCCAACGAGGAGGATCTCCTGGTCACGCTGGAAGCGGTCTACGAGTTCAACATGCGCGGCTTCCGCTTCGCGCCGATTGATATTTTCCAGTCAGACGCGACAAAGTTCCTCGTCACGGAAGACGGCCGGATCCGTCCGCCGTTTGTATCCGTCGGAGGATTGGGGGAGAGCGCGGCCCAGGATCTGGCGCGGGTCATGCACGAAGGGCATAAGTTTATCTCGATCGACCAGATCGCCAACGCCTGTCCCAAGGTGTCCACCGCCCACATCCAGTCGCTGAAATCGCTGGGGGCCTTCGGCGACCTCCCGGACAGCTCACAGGTGAGTTTTTTTGACTGAAAGGAGAAGGAAATGGAAGAGAACAAACTGACCGAAGAAGAAATGGAAGGCATTGCCGGCGGCGTGAAAGCCATTGACTATATTGCCGAACAGGGGAAGAAAGTGGCAGAGGTCTTAAGCGACGTAATCGAAGACCTCACCAAAAAGGACTGACCTAGCGGGGAGCACATGAGGCTCCCCGTTTTTCGTTATCCGAGGAGAGCGGAGTCCTGCAAAGAGCCTGTGATCCGTCCGGATGTATGGTTCGGAGCAGAGAAAAGCAAAATCAGAGTCTTTCGTGATTATTCACGAAAAAACAGGATGTAAATTGTCTAAAATGCCAGTTCAGACAGAAGAGGAACTGTCGGAACAAAGATTTTTCATACATTCGATTCAATCCTGTCTATACGAGAGGTTTGCCTTTGCAAATTGCACGAAAAAACAACAGATTGGGATTTTTGATGTGTTCATCTTGCATATTTTGTGCCCGTGTGTTAAAATACGAACGATAAAAAATAATGAGTCAGTATGCATTTCTGCGGGTTATTCTGTCGTTCAACCTGGGTGCATAAGTGGGTCATATCTGAACGAACAGGGGGGACGTATATGGAGAACAAGGCCAAGATTATTACGGTTGCCGGCAAAGGCGGCGTCGGAAAAACATCGATCTGCGCCTGTATCGTGAGACTTCTCGCGGAGAAGTATCCGGACAAGAAGATCCTTGCCA
>CAZMXF010000565.1:0-1915 GCA_964570015.1 uncultured Oscillospiraceae bacterium
TCATGATTGAGTCCGGCTCCACCGCCATCACCAAGCTGCAGACCGGCGAGTGCGCGGCCATCATGATTCTCGAAGAATCCATTCTCAAGGCGCTCAAAGACGCCGAAGACGCCGGCACGCCGCTCACCAATCTTGCCTGCATCTATCCGGAGGACGGCGTGGTGCTGATTCCCTCCACCGTGATGACAGTTGCCGAGGAACACAGCAAGAACGTCAACACCGAGGCCTGTGAGGCGGTCGAGCAGTGGCTGCTGAGCGAAGCTGCCCAGAAACTGATTCTGGAAGGCTTCATGCACTCCGTCTTCAAGGGCATGGAGGAAATCCCCTACGGGTCCATAGACACCGAGCAGCTCATCGAGAAGGATCTCGGCGTCGACTGGGAGAATGCCTACCACAACCGTGAGGCGATCAACACCGCCTGGACGGAGATCGTCACGACGAAATAAGTATCCCCCTTTTGAAGTCTCCCCTGTTTATAATGTTTCGGGCAAAGGAGTTTCTCTGCTCCTTTGCCCTTCTGCAAAGAAGGTGTACTCATGCAAACAACACTGCCATCCCGGAATCGTTCTGCCCTTGCAGTAAAGCTGTTGCTGCTGGGCTTCTTTTTGCTCGGCGTGGGGATCATCTTCTACGGCCTGCGCGGCATGAAGGAGTACGCCGCATCCGGCTTCAGTTCAGAGACTGCATACAAGTCGATCTATCACCTTCACAGGGAGACGGAAACCGCCTGGAAGCAGAAACTGTCGCCGCAGCTCCGGAACCTGTCCGACGAGGAGCAGCGGCGTCTGCATGATCTGACCGAACAGCTTCTGTCCTCTGCCTGGGAGAAGCAGAAAAAGGGCGGCGGCGCCATGCTGGAGGAACTGCTTGCGGAGGAGGAAGACGGGGATGCCCGTGAAGCGCTTGCACAGAAGCTTCTCTACGCAACCGATCTCGTCAGCGGTCCGAAGGTGAGCACCGCAAACCGGAAAGCCGTCACCGCGCTCTCCGGAGACGAGGCTGAGGCCTTCAGCCTGCAGCTCCTCCGCTGCCTGGCCGATGAGGCGGCTGAACTTCCCCCGGCAGCGCAGACGCTGATCGGCAGCCTGGACGGAGAGGAACGTGCGGCCATGCTGATGCAGGCCTGGTATGTCAGCAACGGCTCCGCCGAGGCCGCTGTGACGGAGCAGGTCAACACGCTGAAAAAGAGTGTCCGGGACAAGTCATCCCAGCTCGATGCGTTCCGCATGATTGCCCGCGGGGAGGTCTCGCTGACAGACCAGCTGGTGGTCGGACACAGCCGGACGGCAATTCTGATCGGTGTGATCGTGGCCTTTAACGCACTGCTTCTGACTCTGCTGATGATGGGAGATCAGACCTGGCGGCTTGATGTCAAGTGGATCATCATTCTGCTGATCGTGGACTTTCTGCTCCTGTTCCAGCTGATGCCGCTGGTCTACATGCTTGTCAAGGCCTTTTTCCCGGACGGCAGTTTCTCCCTCGAGACCATTCGCCGCCTGCACACCTACCCGCTGAACCTGGACGCGGTAAAAAATACCCTCATTGCTGCGGGGGCTACCATGGTGTTCGGAACCGCCCTCGCCTTCCCGCTGGCCTGGCTGGTTGGCCGCACCAACCTGTATGGGCGGAAGTTCTTCCGGGCGCTCTTTGTGCTGACGTATATGGTTCCACCCTACGTCGGCGCCATGGCCTGGCTCCGCCTGCTCAATCCCAATGTCGGCACGGTCAACCAGTGGCTGCGTACACTCCTTCATCTCAGTGATGCCCCCGGTCCGTTGAATGTTTACAGCCTTCCCGGCATGATCTGGGTGCTGACCAGCTTCTATTATCCCTATGCCTTCATCACCATCAGCCGCGCCATGGAAAAGATGGATCCCTCTCTGGAGGAAGCCAGCCGTGTCAGCGGGGCTTCTCC
>CAZMXF010000566.1:0-1897 GCA_964570015.1 uncultured Oscillospiraceae bacterium
GAAGACGGAGGACTGATGGAACATGGCGTTTGAAAGTTTATCCGACAAGTTAACCTCAGCCTTCAAGAAGCTGCGCGGCAAAGGCCGTCTGACCCAGGCAGATATCAAGGAAGCCATGCGTGAGGTGCGTCTGGCACTCCTGGAAGCGGACGTCAGCTACAAGGTCGTCAAGGACTTTACCAAGACAGTGACCGAGCGTGCCAGCGGAGCGGAGGTTTTGGAGGCTCTTTCTCCTGCCCAGATGGTCATCAAGATCGTCAACGAAGAGCTCTGCGGCCTGATGGGCGGCGAGAACGAGAAGCTGAACATCTCATCGAAGACTCCGTCGGTGGTGATGCTGGTAGGACTGCAGGGCGCCGGCAAGACGACCAACGGTGCGAAGCTCGCGGGATACATCCGCAAACAGGGAAAGCGCCCGTTGCTGGTGGCCTGCGACATCTATCGTCCTGCGGCAATCAAGCAGCTCGAAACCGTGGGCGCACAGCTGGATATCCCGGTGTTCCAGATGGGACAGACCAATCCGGTGGACATCGCAAAGGCGTCCATCGAGCATGCGAAGAAGCACGGCAATGACATTGTCTTTCTGGATACAGCCGGTCGGCTTCACATTGACGAAGCGCTGATGGCCGAGCTGCAGCAGATCCGTGATGCGGTAGAGCCGGCGGAAATCCTGCTGGTGGTCGACGCCATGACCGGCCAGGACGCAGTGAACGCGGCGACAGCCTTTGACGAAGCCCTCGGTGTGACCGGCGTCATGCTGACCAAACTGGACGGTGACGCCCGCGGCGGCGCAGCGCTCTCGATCCGGGCGGCCACCGGAAAGCCGATTAAGTTCATCGGCACAGGCGAGAAGCTCGACATGATCGAACCCTTCCATCCGGACCGGATGGCCTCCAGGATTCTGGGAATGGGCGATGTACTGACGCTGATCGAAAAGGCAGAGCAGAGCTTCGACCAGAAGAAGGCAGCCGAGGCTGCGGAAAAACTGCTGTCCAACCGCTTTACTCTGACGGATTATCTGGATCAGATGAATCAGCTCAAAGGCATGGGAGATCTGGGCGACCTCGCGGGGATGATCCCCGGGATGGATGCCAAAGCGCTCAAGGGCGCAAAGATGGACGACAAGCTGATGGCCCGTCAGGAGGCAATTATCCTCTCCATGACGAAGGCAGAACGCCAGAATCCTGCAATACTGAATTCCTCGCGCAAAAAGCGTATCGCTGCCGGCTCGGGGACTTCGGTCGTGGATGTGAACCGGCTGCTCAAGCAGTATGACGCCATGCAACAGATGGTCAAGCAGCTCTCGGGAAAAAACATGAAGAAGCTGCAGAAAACGATGGGCCGCATGGGCGGCGGCGGAGGCTTCCCGGGAATGGGCGGCGGCTTCCGGTTCTGAACGATGTCATCGGCGGGCGAGCGTGATGCAGCGCGCCGTATGCATAAATCCCCAGGCACTAATTATGAAAACTAACATGGAGGTGAAGATAGGATGGTTAAGATCAGACTTCGCAGAATGGGTGCAAAGAAGGCGCCTTTCTATCGCATTGTTGTGGCGGATTCCCGCTTCCCGCGCGACGGCCGCTTCATCGAGGAAGTCGGCGTGTACAACCCGTCTGCTGACAGCGAGAAGCTGAAGGTTGACATGGAGCGCGTTCAGTACTGGATCTCCAACGGTGCACAGCCGACCGATACCGTACGCGGCCTGTTGAAAAAGGTCGAAGCATAAGTTTTAAGGAGTTTCCATGAAAGAGCTATTGACCTACATTGTACAGAGCCTTGTAGATCATCCGGATGAGGTCTCCGTGACCGAACGCAAGGTCGACGGAGAAACGATCCTCGAGGTCCGCGTGGCCGACGGCGATATGGGCAAGGTCATAGGCCGGCAAGGCAGGATCGT
>CAZMXF010000567.1:0-1888 GCA_964570015.1 uncultured Oscillospiraceae bacterium
GGATATTTTTGTTGTCTTGTAATCTTTCCTGATCCGTGGTATCTTTAGCCAAAGAAGAAAAGCGGAGGGGGAGCGGCATGGCGCTGTTGCTGAATCACGAGAATCTTACCGCGGTCCGGAACCCCGCGTTCCGGCAGTATGCGGAAAACTGCCTTGCGGTCTATGACGACTTTGTCCGCCAGGTAGAACAGTTCGGGCTGCCCTTCGCACCGGAGCGGGAAGCGGAGCTTCGCAGTGCGCGGGAAAAGCTCCCGTGCTGCGGCGTGAAGGCGCGCAACGAGGGCGCCAGCCTGGTGCTGGGCGAAGTGTGCGGCGCCTGTGAAGCCTGCCGCATAGGCATCGACAGCTATACCGGGATCATCTCCCTCATGTGCCATCGAAACTGCTTCTTCTGCTTCAACCCGAATCAGGAAGAATACGACAGTTATACCCATGAAAAGAAAGACTGGGAAAAGGAGCTGCGTCAGGTTCGGCGTCGGCAGCCGGGGCTGAAGTATGTGGCCCTGACCGGAGGCGAACCGCTGCTGCACAAGGCGGAGGCGGTGGAATACTTCCGCACTGCGAGAACTCTCTGGCCGGAAGCCTCCATGCGGCTCTATACCTCGGGAGACCTGCTGGAGGAAGAGACAGCCGCGGTCCTCCGTGACGCAGGTGTGGAGGAGGTCCGTTTCAGCCTGAAGCTGGAGGACACCCCGGACGGCCGGGAGAAGGTCTACCGGGCGATGGAACTGGCCAAAGCATATTTTCCGCGTGTGATGGTGGAAATGCCGGTCCTTCCGAATGCGGAAACGGAGATGCATGAGATCCTCGACCGGCTGGAGGCGATGGGAATCTTCGGGATCAACCTGCTGGAGCTCTGCTTCCCTTACCACAACGCCGAGGCTTTCCGGGAGCGGGGCTATCGCCTGCGCTATCCGCCCTATCGGACGCTGTATAACTTCTGGTACGCGGGCGGGCTGCCGGTGGACGGCAGCGAGCTGTTGGCACTGAAACTGCTGGAATACGCCGCGGAACGCGGCTTCCGGCTGAATGTGCATTACTGTTCCCTGGAGAACAAGCACTTCGGCCAGGTGTATATGCAGAACCTTGGCGCGGCGGCGCAGGACAGAAGTTTTGTGATGTCGGAGAAGGACTTCTACCTTAAGACCGTCAAGGCCTTCGGCAAGGATATCAGCCGCGCGGAACGGATCTTCCGGGCGCATCAACGGACAGACTATCACGTCGACCGGGAGCGAGGCTTCATTCAATTCTCTCCGGACTGTGCACTGCTGCTGAAGAAGACAGATCTGCAGCTCGGCATCTCGTATAACATCCGGGAGTTCCGGGACGGGGAGAGTGTGATCCGGGAGCTGCGCCTGGATCTGGAAGAGGCGGCGGATTTCCGTCAGGAGACACTGTAAGCACCAATTCCAAACAGGAATGCAGAACCTATACAAAGGAGAAAAGACGATGAAAGATCAGACAAAAGAAGCCGTTGAACTGCTGCTTTCCAACCGCCTGTTCCTCTACAGCCTGATGCACAAGCTGTTCGGCCGGGAACCGGATGAGGAACTGCTGAACATCCTGACGGACGAACACACGGGCGAAGCCTTCGGTCTTCTCAGCGAGGAAGAAAAGGACATTATGGACCGGACCGCTGTTTTCCTCGGCGAAATTCGGGAAGAAAAGCAGAACCCGGCGTTTCTCGAGGAAGCGAAGGACGAGTATACGCGGCTGTTCATCGGGCCGATGTCTCTGGTGGCACCGCCCTGGGAGTCGGTATACGGGCAGAAGGATGCCATGCTCTTTCAGGAGAGCACCCTGGAGGTGCGAAACACCTATCGGCAGTACGGTCTGATTCCCGAGGGCTATCCGCATGTCGCGGACGACAGCCTGGCACTGGAGCTGC